>NZ_RZSX01000036.1:0-15838 GCF_004023105.1 Mesorhizobium sp. M5C.F.Ca.IN.020.32.2.1
ACAACGATAGATGCGCTCCGATTCACCGCCCGCAACAACCGCAGCCTCCGGTCCCGGTGCGGGATCGGCCACCTCGAGCGCAGCATCGATATAGGTGGCAGGCTCTCGCCGCGCCCTTATCCGATCGATCGCATGATTGCGCGCAATGGCTACCAGCCAGGAAATCGGGCTTAGCTCCGAGACGGCGAAACGGTCCGCCTTCGTCCACATCTTGACGAAGACCTCCTGCAGCGCCTCTTCTGCCTCTCCCCGGTCCTTCAATACACGAAGGCAGACGCCGAAAAGTTTCGCGCTGGTCTGCCGGTAGAGCAGATCGAACGCAGCCCGGTCCTTCATCGAAGTCCGGACCATCAGGTTGCTGATGTCCTGCGGCGTCATCGGCTGCCAAATTAGGCAATTGCAATGTATTTGCAACGGCGAAGCGTTCTTGTGCACCGGGAGCGTCGTCGACTTCGATTGCCAAGAAAATCCGCAACCGCTAGCCTTCTCATAGGGGGAGAGCGGCAATGTCGGTTGAACGGGTCTTGTGGGAGCACGACGCAGCCGGGCTTGCCAGCTTGGTGCGCAAGGGCGAGATCGCGCCGCAGGAGCTCGTCGATGCGGCGATTGCGCGAGCCGAGGCCACCCGCCCGGACATCAACGCCATCGCCGAGCCGCTTTACGAGGCGGCGCGGACGCGGGCGAAAACCATCGACCGCAAGCTGCCGCTGGCCGGTGTGCCCTTTGCACTGAAGGATCTCGGTATCGCCATGAAAGGCGTGCCTACGCATGGCGGCAGCCGCATTCCGGCTTTCGTTGCCGATTTCGATTCGGTGATGACCGAACGCCATCTGGCCGCCGGCCTTGTCCCGATCGCCACCAGCACCTCGCCCGAACATGGGCTGAGGCTGATGACCGAATCCGCCGCTTTCGGCATCACCCGCAATCCGTGGAATACGGCGCATACCAGCGGCGGCTCGTCTGGAGGTGCGGCGGCGCTGGTCGCGGCCGGTGTCGTGCCGGTGGCACATGCTTCGGATGGCGGCGGCTCGATCCGCGTTCCCGCCGCCTGCACCGGGCTGGTCGGACTGAAAACCTCGCGCGGCCGCGTGCCGCTGTCGCCGCTCGTCACCGAAAGCTGGTACGGTCTGGTCGTCGACCACGCCGTTGCCCGCTCGGTCCGGGATTCGGCCTTGCTGCTCGACCTAACCCATGGACCCGATCCGCTGTCACCGTATGCGGCGCCGCCGCCGAGAGGAACTTTTGCCGCCGCAGCAGTGCGTGACCCCGGCAAGCTGAAACTGGCCGTCTACCGGAAATCGCCGCTCGGCCTGACGATATCGGCCGAGACGCTGACGGCGCTGGACACCGCTGTGGCATTGGCGCGCGAAGGTGGCCACACGATCGAGGAGATCGATCTCCCCTATATCGGTCGCGACTTCATCGCCGATTTCGCCAGGACGGTGGCTGCGGCAGTCGCCGGCGCAATGCGCATTGAGGTCTTGCGTGTCGGCCGCTCCGTTTCGGGCGACGTCGAGCGCGCCACCCGTCTGATGAGCCGCTTCGGCGAGATCGTCTCGGCCGGCGAGATCTATGCCGGCCTGCAGCGGCTGCATGCCACGTCGCGCCGCCTGATCACCGAGACCGCGCCGTACGATGCCGTGCTGATGCCGGTTATCGCCCATCCGCCGCTCGCCTGCGGGGCCATGGACCCGAAGGGCGCCGACGCGTTCATAGAGGACGTCCTCGACAGGCTGCGCCTCGCCCGTCTGCTGAAATTCAAGCAGCTGTTCGGCCAGTTGATGGACAAAAGCCTGTGGTTCACGCACTGGCCGGCGATCCAGAACGTCAGCGGCCAGCCGTCGATCGCGCTGCCTGTTCACGTCACCGATGCCGGCCTGCCGCTCGGCATCCAGGCCGCCGGCCGACCCGGCGATGAGGAGACCTTGTTGTCCTTCGGCGCGCAAATGGAGAAGATTTCGGGATGGCAGGCGCGGCGGGCGCCGCTGCGGATGCCGGCATAAAGCGGGCCGATTCACCTGATGTGACAGCAAAGCCGTTTGCCCCCTGCTCCAATTCCCGCTAAGACGCCGCCGTTCATGCCAAGCTGGGAACCATGCCGATGACGGACGTCGCCGCCACCGCCGAAATGCAGGCCGCGCTGCTTTCGAGGGCACTGCCCTACATGCAGCGCTACGAAAACAAGACGGTCGTGGTGAAATATGGCGGCCACGCCATGGGCGATATTGCGCTCGGTAAGGCCTTCGCCCGCGACATCGCGCTGCTGAAACAATCGGGCGTCAATCCGATCGTCGTCCATGGCGGCGGGCCGCAGATCGGCGCCCTGCTAAGCAAGATGGGCATCGAATCGAAGTTTGAGGGCGGCCTGCGCGTCACCGACCAGAAGACGGTCGAGATCGTCGAGATGGTGCTGGCCGGCTCGATCAACAAGGAAATCGTGGCGCTGATCAATGCCGAGGGCGAATGGGCCATCGGCCTGTGCGGCAAGGACGGCAACATGGTTTTCGCCGAAAAGGCACGCAAGACCTTGATCGACCCGGACTCCAATATCGAGCGCGTGCTCGATCTCGGCTTTGTCGGCGAACCGGTCGAGGTCGACCGCACGTTGCTCGACCTTCTGGCGCGCTCCGAAATGATCCCGGTGCTGGCGCCTGTGGCGCCCGGCCGCGACGGCCATACCTACAACATCAATGCCGACACCTTTGCCGGCGCCATCGCCGGCGCCTGCCAGGCGACACGCCTTCTGTTCCTCACCGACGTGCCCGGCGTGCTCGACAAGAACAAGAAGCTGATCGATGAGCTGACCGTGGCCGAGGCCAAGGCCTTGATCAGGGACGGCACGGTGTCGGGCGGCATGATCCCAAAGGTCGAGACCTGCATCGAGGCGATCGAGCGCGGCGTTGAAGGCGTCGTCATCCTCAACGGCAAGACGCCGCATTCTGTACTGCTCGAACTGTTTACCGAACACGGCGCCGGCACGCTGATCGTGCCGTGAGCGCAGGCTGACAGCTTGTCGGCCAGAAATCCAGGGCGGCGCAGGCGCCTGGGCGAACTCACCGCCTGAGGTGCCCAAGCGGCACGTGGCCCGGCCCCTTGATGTTCTGCAGCACGAGCTGCGTGTGGACATCGCGCACGCCGTCGAGCCGCATCAGCCGGTGCATGACGAAGGCGTTGAGCTCGTCGACCGACGGCACCATCACATGCAGCAGGAAATCGTAATCGCCGGTCATCGTCCAGCACGACGACACCTCGTCCATGCGCTGCACGGCGGCGATGAAGGTTTCGGGCGAACCATCGCTGTGGGTTACGAGGCGCACCTGAATGAACACTTCGACCATCAGGCCGATGGCGCGGCGGCTGAGCACAGCTGCAAAGCCCTTGATGATGCCGGCGCTCTGAAGAGCCTCGAAGCGGCGCGCGCATGGCGTCGTCGAAAGGCCGATCGCCTGGGCCAGTTCGGACACAGGCTTGCGTCCGTCACGTTGCAAGATATCGAGCATCTTGATCTCAAAATCGTCAAACTGAGGCACTTTCACTCTCCTACAGCTTTGCTGTGGTGGCTTTTACCTCAAATCGCGTATTCGAGCCATCATCAAAGCGGATTTGCCTCACCGGACCCGGCTAAACTTTTATGATTAGTCGTGATTTCCAGGGAGAACAGCCATGACGATGAGCGTTGCCGATTATGCGCGCGAATGCGCGGCGCAAGGCCTTCGCGGCGACTATTCGGTCTGCCGTGCCGACTTCACCGTGGAGCAGAGCTACAACTACACCGCCGACGAGCAGGCGGTGTGGCGTACACTGTGCGACCGCCAGACGAAGCTTACGCAAAAGCTGGCACACCAGTCCTATCTCGACGGCGTGGCCACGCTGGGCCTGCTCGACAGGATTCCGGATTTCGGTGTCGTCAGCGAAAAGCTGCGCAAGCTTACAGGTTGGGAAATCGTCGCCGTGCCGGGCCTCATTCCCGCACCAGCCTTCTTTGTCCACCTCGCCAACAGGCGCTTCCCGGTGACCAACTGGCTGCGGACGAAACAAGAGCTCGACTACATCGTCGAGCCGGACATGTTCCACGACTTCTTCGGCCATGTGCCGGCGCTGACGCAGCCGGTCTTTGCCGATTTCATGCAGATGTATGGCGAGAAGGCCGAGCATCTGATCGCGCTCGGCGGCGACGAGATGATCAGCCGCCTCTACTGGTACACTGTCGAATACGGGCTGATCCAGGAAGCCGGCCAACCGCTGAAGGCTTTCGGCGCCGGGCTGATGTCGTCCTTTGCGGAACTTCAATTCGCGATTGAAAGCAAGGACGCGCACCATGTCCCCTTCGATCTGGAAACGGTGATGCGCACCAGATACGAGATCGACAAGTTCCAGCGCGCCTATTTCGTGCTGTCGTCCTTCGACGTTTTGCGCAATGCCTTCCAGAACGTCGCCGACATGGCAGCGATCATCGGACGCCACAAGGGCAAGCCGGCGCTCGACCCGGCGAAACTTTAGACGCTGGCAGGCTCGGACGCTCGCAGCCGATCGGCGCGGGCGTTATTGGTGGCGCACTGTCATGACGATCCCTCGGCCGGCCCGGCTGGGCCGGCCTTCTACACGCGGATGAGCTTGCCGAGGTGGTCGCCCAGCCGGCAGGCCAATGCGACGATTGTCGTCGTCGGGTTGCATTCGCCGGACGTGCAGAACACGGAGGAACCGCCAACATAGAGATTGTCCATGCCGTGCACCTTCGAGTTGGCGTCCACCACGCTCTTGGTCACATCCGTGCCCATACGCGTGCCGCCCATATGGTGGTGACCGGCCAGTTCCTCATTAGTCGGATAGTCCCCGCCACTGGCGAGCCAGTCGGCGATGCGCACCCGGCCGAGATCCTTCCGGACGAGCGTCTTGCCGAACAGCCTCAAGCCCTCGAGGAGCGTGCGGCGCTCCAGCTCCGACTTTTTCCAGTGCAGCTCGATGCGCGGCACGCCGGCATGGTCGACATCGGTCTTCGACAACCGGATCTGGTTCGAGGCCAGCGGCGCCTGTTCCCAGGCGACATAGAGCTGGGCGGCGCAGCGCAAGTTCTGGCTGAGCTGATAGGATACCCATTCCGCCATCTCGGGCACCGTGCAGGCGAGGTCGGCGATGCCGCTTTTGATGCCGGGGTACGGCGTCTCGATCAGCCTGATGCCGAAATTCATGATCTCGAGGCGCTCCATGGCCGCCAGCGTCGGCGAGAAGAAAGCCTCGTTGGTGGCGTCGACCTCGAACTCGCTATAGTCGGCGAGGATGGCATTGCCGCCCTCGAAGGTCGGATGCTCCATCCAATAGCGGCCGAGCGCTGTCGCCTTCGGCACCACGCCGCCGTTCGAGCGCTGGTTCGACCACAGAAGCAGCCGCGAGTTTTCCAAGCCGCCGGTGCATACGATGAAATAGTCGGCGATGAAAGAGCCGGCATTCTGGCCGTTCGACCACAGTTTGGCGCCGGTCACTCTCTTGCCGTCGCCAGTAAGCTCGGTGGCATAGGTGCTGAGCACCACAGCCACGTTCCTGCTCCTGTCGAGTTCGTCGGCGAATTTTTCACCGAAGCGTACGGCCGGGCTCTTGATCAGCTGCACCCAGCGAATATCGTCCGAGATCGGCACATCCGGCCGGAAGTCGGGAAGTTCCAGCATGTCCTGGACTTCGGGCAGATAGGGCTCGATTTCGGCACGGCTGATCGGCCAGCCGGTATCCGGCGCCCAGGCCTTGGGCTCGAAGTCCTGGCTGTCGAGCACCCGGCACCAGCCGGCCCAGTGATTGGAACTGCCGCCCATGAAGCGCAACCGGGTGATGTCGAGATCGAAATAGGGGTCGCCGACCGTGACGCCGCGGTAGAAATCCTGCGAATCGTCGCTGAACTCGCGGGAGCCTGCCTCCAGCACCACAACCGGAATGCCGGCCGCGCCAAGCTTCCTGGCAATCGTGGTGCCGGCTGGCCCGGAGCCGAGTATGCAGACCTTGGCGGCGAAGTTCGCAGCGCGAAATGCCTCATAGCTGTCGAAGATCAAGTGAGATCGCTCCTTTTGAGGATCCAACCATTGACCTCGACGATCGCGTCCGGATCGGTATCGGGCAGCTTGCGGAACAGCGACAGGGCCGGCAATGCGATCAGCGCCTGCACGATCGTGCGGCGCGATATTTTCTTGGTGAAGAAACTCATGGCACGTCTCTCGATGGCTTCGATCCACGCATGGCGTTCCCTGAACATACTCGCCAGGAGAAGCCAATTCCGTGCCAAACCTAGCGCCACAGTTTGCTTAAGCCGTGTAAGCGGTCTGGCTGAGTCCAAACAGCGTTAGGATTTCCTTAATGAGCGAGACCGCTCAGGCCGCTTCGGAAATGTCCCTGTCCAGGATGGTCAGATTACGGCCGCGATGCTTGGCCTGGTAAAGGCGATGGTCGGCGGCACGCATCAGATCCGATACGCCGGCATCCGCGCCGCAGGTGACACCGCCGATGCTGACGGTGAGGGGTATGACCCGCTCATCGACGGGACGGAAGCGGATCAGTTCGACTTCACGGCGAATGCGTTCGGCGACGCGTTTGGCTTCCTGTTCGGTGGCGCCGACCAGAAACGCACCGAATTCCTCGCCGCCGATGCGGCCGATCACGTCGCCGCTGCGCACCCCGCGCTCGATCGCGCTTGCAATAAGGAGCAACGCCTCGTCGCCGGTCAGGTGGCCGTAGCTGTCGTTGATGATCTTGAAGTAGTCGGCATCGATGATCAGCAAAGCACCGCGATCGGATTTACGCCGGGAGGCGTCGAGCGCGGCAAAGAAGTTCTCGCGGTTGAGCATGCCGGTCATGTCGTCGCGGCTCGCTTTTTCCGACAGGCGCCGATGCGCTGCGGCGAGCTGGGCATGAGCGCGGGCGAGGTCGCGATGGGCGCTTTTCAACCTCTCGCCCTGCCAGAACGTGTAGGCGCCGGCGATCCAGGCGAGCGCCAGGGGGCAGACCGTGGATGTCAGCCAGATCGTGCGGTTGATCGGAAAGCCCATTGCCGGGACGACAATGAGCGTCAACAAAAGCGAGACCGCGAGGGAGGCGAAAGCGACGGCGGCAGACTTCAGAAATATGCGGCTCATCGCTGGCTCCCCCTGAACCGTCTCTGTGCCAGCAAGCCCTGAATGCCACCTTTCGGCGATGCCTAAATTTTGAATCATCGCGCCATTTCCGCCACTCGCAACGCGCATAAGTTGTGGATAAAGCCTCTGCCAAAAGTAAGGTTTCGTGCCATAAGGATTGCATGACCATGCTCCCGGATCCCGCCCGCTTTGCCCATGTCACCGACTGGGTGTTCGACCTCGACAACACGCTCTATCCGCACCATTCGAACCTGTTCTCGCAGATCGACGTAAAGATGACTGCCTATGTCGGAGAACTGCTGACGCTGCCACGCGACGATGCCCGCAAGCTGCAGAAGGAACTCTACCGGGAATACGGCACGACGCTGAACGGTCTGATGGCGCGCCACGGCATCGATCCCGACGACTTTCTCGAGAAGGTTCATGACATCGACTATTCCTGGCTGGTTCCCGATCCCGTTCTCGGCACCGCCATCCGCCAGCTTCCCGGCCGCAAGTTCATCTTCACCAATGGCGACCGCAGGCATGCCGAACGCACCGCGCGCCAACTCGGCATCCTCGACCATTTCGACGACATCTTCGATATCGTCGCTGCTGGGCTGAACCCCAAGCCGGCGCGCCAGACCTACGAGAAATTTGCGGAACTTCACGCCGTCACCGGCCACAATGCGGTGATGTTCGAGGATCTGGCCCGCAACCTGTCCGTGCCGAAATCGCTGGGCATGACCACGGTGCTGGTCGTGCCACGCAACTTCGAGCCGACCTTCTCGGAGATATGGGAACGTGACCCGGCCAATGAAGATGATGTGGATTTCGTCACCGACGATCTTGCCGAATTCCTCACCGCGATCGTCGACGTCACTGCTTGAGGCAGTTGCTTCGTGCAAAGCCGGATCGATACCGCAGCCCCGCGGCCTAAAGCTTGTAGAAACGGCTGATAATCCCCCAGGCCTCGTCGGCGGTGTCGACGAAATCGATGATGTCCTGGTCGCCGGGGGTGATTGTGCCTTGCTCGGCGAGGAAATCGAGGTCGATCGCCCTTTTCCAGAACGCCTTGCCGAACAGGATCACCGGCACGCGCTCCATGCGGCCGGTCTGGATCAGGGTCAGTGTCTCGAAGAATTCGTCCATCGTGCCGAAGCCGCCCGGAAACACCGCGACAGCCTTGGCGCGCATGACGAAATGCATCTTGCGGACAGCGAAATAGTGGAAGTTGAAACAGAGCTCCGGCGTCACATAAGCATTCGGCGCCTGCTCGTGCGGCAACACGATGTTGAGGCCGATCGACGGTGCGCCAACATCGTCGGCGCCGCGGTTGCCGGCTTCCATGACGCCGGGTCCGCCGCCAGTCACCACGACGAATTCGCGATAATAAGAGGTGGCCGACTGCTGCGAGCAGAGGCGGGCGAATTTTCGTGCTTCCTCGTAATATTTACTGTTTTTCTCGAGGTTCTTCTTCTGCGTCTCGTTTTTGGCCGCCCAGGCTTCGCCGTCCGGCTCGGGGATGCGCGCCCCGCCGAACAGGATGACGGTCGAGCGGATGCCGCGCTCGGCCAGGATCATCTCCGGCTTCAACAGTTCGAGCTGCAGCCTGACCGCGCGCAATTCGCGCCGCGTCATGAAGTCGGGATCGTTCCAGGCCAGCCGGTAGGTCTCGGCACGCGTCTGCGGCGTGTCCGGCACGCTTTTCGACCGCTCCAGATCCTCGTCCGAATGCGGCAGCGGCGTCCACCCCGCCTTTTCCATAGGAGTCATATTACCTGCCCGTCCAATTATTCACTTGCGCCGTCCCGTGACGCAGCCGCGATTGACCCTCACCAAGCCTTCACATAGGGTCCGGCGACTTTCAAAACAGGTTAAGGTGCGGCCCCTTAACAGCTTGGTAATGGAGCGAATTCATGTCGAAGCCCGATCTGGGGAGCCTCGAAAAGACTATCGAAACCGCCTTCGAGGAACGCGAGACGATTTCGACGGCAACCCGCGGCGCGACGCGCGACGCCATCCAGTCAGCGCTGGACCTGCTCGACCGGGGTATCGCCCGCGTTGCCGAGCGCCAGGCCGACGGCAAATGGCATGTCAACCAGTGGCTGAAGAAAGCGGTGCTGCTGTCGTTCCGGCTCAACCCGATGGAGATCATCAAGGGTGGTCCGGGCCAGGCCGTGTGGTGGGACAAGGTGCCGTCGAAATTCGACGGCTGGAGTGCCATCGATTTCGAGAAGGCAGGTTTCCGCGCCGTGCCGTCGTCGATCGTGCGGCGCTCCGCCTATGTCGCGCCAGGTGCCGTGCTGATGCCGTCCTTCGTCAATGTCGGCGCCTATGTCGACAGCGGCACAATGGTCGACACATGGGCCTCGGTCGGCTCCTGCGCCCAGATCGGCAAGAATGTGCATCTGTCGGGCGGCGTTGGCATCGGCGGCGTGCTGGAGCCGATGCAGGCCGGTCCCACCATCATCGAGGACAATTGCTTCATCGGCGCACGCTCCGAGGTGGTCGAAGGCTGCATTGTGCGCGAGGGCTCGGTGCTCGGCATGGGCGTCTTCATCGGCCAGTCGACCAAGATCGTCGACCGCGCCACCGGTGAGGTCTTCTACGGCGAAGTGCCGGCCAATTCCGTCGTCGTCGCCGGCTCGATGCCCGGCAAGCCGTTGCCCAAGGGCGAGCCCGGTCCGAGTCTTTACTGTGCCGTCATCGTCAAGCGGGTCGATGCCAGGACCCGTTCCAAAACCTCGATCAATGAACTGCTTCGCGATTGATCCTTCGCAAAAAACGGACGCACCCGCTTGCTCGACAGACCTCGATTTCTATGGCTTTTCTTCAGCCTTTCCGGGCGAGTGAACCCAAGTGCCTATGTCTTGGCGGGTCTTTTACCGCTCCTGGTTCAGCTTTTTCTGCTCTACCAGTTCTCGCGAACGCCGCTAGGCACCGCCGCAAGTCAGTACTGGGCGCTCGCCTGGTGGATCGCTGTGGTTGTCTCGACATGGTCGACCTTTGCGCTAACGGCGAAGCGGTTCCACGATTTCGGCAAGCCTACCTACTACGCATTGATCTCTCTCATCGTCGGCGCCATTCTCCTTATCATTTTGGCCTTTTTCAAAAGTGATCCCGGACCCAACCGCTACGGCAAACGCACCAATGCGCCGGCCGAATCCTGAGCGCCGATCGGGTATCTAGCCATGCGCTACCGTACGCTTGATTCGAAACTGATCATCGAAACCGCCGAACGACTGGAAAAACGCGTCGCCGAGCGGTTTCCCCATGCAGGCTTGCGTGGCGTCGCCATAGAACTTGTGTCGCTGTCGCGTGATCTGGCCAAGGCGGCGAAGGCGCTGGAGGCGCCGATCTGGTGGCTGCGCGGCGTCGTCATCGCCGCCATTGCCGCCGGTGCGCTGATATTCCTGTTCGTCGGCACCATCCTGCCGCTCGGCCGTATCTCGGGAACCGACGACGCCGTCCAGTCGGTGCAAGGCATCGAATCGTTGATCAACATGATCATCCTCGCGGTGCTCGGCTTCCTGGCCTTGATCCGGACCGAGGAGCGCATCAAGCGCAAGCGGGTGTTTCGCAAGCTTCACGGCTTGCGATCGCTGATCCATGTCATCGACATGCATCAGCTGACCAAGGATCCGGCAGCGCTTTCAACCGAATTCAAGCCGACATCGCATTCACCGGCACGCATAACCGACCGTGCCGATCTCGCCCGCTATCTCGACTATTGCTCCGAAATGCTGTCGATCACCGGCAAGGTCGCCGCGCTGTTCGCCCAGTCGGTCAACGACAATGTGGTCGTCGATGGCGTCAACGACATCGAGTCCCTGAGTTCCAACCTGTCGCGGAAGATCTGGCAAAAGATCACGCTGATCGACGGTCCCTTGCGGTCGGCTCGTCCAGGTACCTAAGCTAATCTTAATCACCTTGGTCCAGCATGCCCCGTGGAGACTGTGTCGACCGGCACGGAGCACTCGACTGGCACACGACGAACCCCTGGCCAACCCGAAAACGCGCGGAAAGCGAAGCGCCGGCGCGCGGCTGTTCGCCTGGTTTTCTTCACCAATCAGAGCGGAGCCGGAAGCTGTCCGCGCGCGGCTTCTCGATACCACTTTCGACCGCAAATTCGCTGTCCTGTTCGGCAGCATCAGCGTCCTGGTGCTGGCAGTCAGCGCCGCGGTCGTCACCGGCGACCGGTGGCCTTACGCCTGGATCGCGGCCGACCTCGTCCTGTTTGCCGCCCGCTTCCTGCTGATGCGGGAATGTGAGCGGGCCCGCAAGCGCGGGGGAACGGGACCGCTGGCAGGCCTCATGGCCGCCGGAGGGCCATGGTCGGTGATTTTCGGCCTCGGCTGCTATGGCTGCGTCATCAGCGGGAATGTGGCGCTCGCCGTGCTGGCTGCCCTGAATGTCGCAGGCGTCGTCGGCGTGGTGTCGTCCCGCAACGCAGCGACCCCGCGCTACGCCATATTCGTCATGCTGGCCGTAAGCCTGCCTTTCCTGGTTGGCGCGCTGTTTTCTCCGGCGCCCGGAATGTCTATCGTCGGATTTCAAGTGCCGTTCTATGTAGCCGGCGTCATCATCGTGCTGCTTCAAAATCATGCGATCAACGTCCGCATGATCCGCGCCGAACTGGACAATCGCGATCTGGCGATCAAGGACGCGCTGACCGGCCTGCCAAACCGCATTTTCCTTCAGGAGAAACTGCGCGGCATGTGCAGCGAGCTTGCGGCGCCGGCAGCAAATGGCGGCAGGCCGTTTGCCGTTCTCAGCATGGACCTCGACGGCTTCAAACACGTCAATGACCGCTTCGGCCACGCGGTCGGCGACATGCTGCTGCGCAAGGTGGCCGAACGATTGAAACGCGCTTTCCGACCGGGGGATGTGGTCTTTCGCATCGGCGGTGACGAATTCGTAATCCTGCTGCCCGGCACGTCCGAGGTCGAAGCCACCTACCTGGCAAAGCGGGCCATTGAGAAGATTTCGGTCCCTTTCGACCTTGGCCTGGGCACCGCAATACCCATCGGGTTGAGCATTGGAAGCGCCTTCGCGCCTGCCGACGGCGGCGAGCCTGAAATTCTTCTCACCTGTTCCGATCACGCGCTCTATGAAGCCAAGCGCACCGGCAAGGGCCGTTACTGGGCACATGTGCGGGCCGCGAACTGACGATCACAGTGATCATTGGGGCTTTTGTCGCCTCCGTCCATCCAACATCCCGCCTAAAGCGCCGCATATGACGCGATTCATGCGACGCGCTTTAAGTCTTTGTTTCTTATGCATGTCGTTGTCCCAAAACCGCTGCGCACCCAGGGGTCAAGCCCGAGGGCATGCTTTTGGGCGACACTAGGCCTGCGGCTATACGGCATGAAACCATGATCTTGGCGGGATGGCTGGCCCTTATGTCTGGCCGTGACAGGCCTTGCGCTTTCGACTATCGCTTTTGCCCATGACGTTGCCGACCGATCCCGCTTCAAATCTCGCCGCCCTCATCCGCTGCCCCTCGGTGACGCCCATTGAGGGTGGGGCACTGAGCACGCTGGAAAAAATGCTGAAACCACTCGGCTTTTCCGTCGAGCGCCCGGTGTTTTCGGACGACGGCACGCCCGATATCGAAAATCTCTATGCGCGGCGCTCCGGCAACGGTCCGCACCTGATGTTCGCCGGGCATACCGACGTGGTGCCGGTCGGCGACGAGGCCTCATGGACGCATCCGCCTTTCGCCGCGGAGATCGCCAAAGGCGAGATGTTCGGCCGCGGTGCTGTCGACATGAAGGGCGGCATAGCCTGTTTCATCGCCGCGGTGGCGCGCCATCTCGGTTCGAAAGGCGGCCTGAAAGGCTCGGTCTCGCTGCTGATCACCGGCGACGAAGAAGGGCCGGCCATCAACGGCACGACAAAGCTGCTCGAATGGGCGGCGGCCAAGGGCGAGAAATGGGATGCGTCTATCGTCGGCGAGCCGACCAATCCCGACGCGTTGGGCGACATGATCAAGATCGGCCGGCGCGGCTCCTTGTCCGGCAGCATCACCGTGAACGGCCGCCAGGGCCACGCCGCCTACCCGCAGCTTGCCGACAATCCGGTGCGCGGGCTGATGACGCTGGTCGAAGCCTTGCTGCACCCCGTCTTCGACAACGGCACCAAGGACTTCCAGCCGACCAATCTGGAGGTGACCTCGATCGATGTCGGCAATCCGGCCACCAATGTCATTCCGGCAAAGGCGACGGCCACCTTCAACATCCGCTTCAACGACACATGGACCGCCGAGACCATCCAGGCGGAAATCCACAATCGCCTCGACAAGGCGGCGAAGCGCAAGAAATACCGGGCCGGCAAGACGACGCCGGTCGATTACGAGCTTGTCTGGCGCGACCGGCCGAGCCACGTCTTCCTCACCCGCGACGACCGTCTGATCGAAGCGCTCAGTGGTTCGGTCAAGGCGGTGATCGGCAGGAAGCCGGCGCTTTCCACCTCCGGGGGCACCTCCGACGCGCGCTTCATCAAGGACTATTGTCCAGTGGTCGAATTCGGTCTGGTCGGCAAGACCATGCACATGGTCGATGAACGCGTCGCGCTTGCCGACCTCGAGACGCTGACGCAGATCTATCAACGCTTCATCGAAGACTGGTTCGAGCAAGGCGCATCGTAATCATGCTTTCGTCCGATGAAACCTATGCATCGCTGACCGGCGCCTGGCGACTGATGCTCGGCAAGGCCGACGGGCTGCGCCAGCTCGACCTTTCGGCCGACGGTTTCTGGAATTCCTTCTTCGCCATCGTTGTCGCGGCACCTGCGCTGATCGTCGGCTGGGTCGGCCTTGCCAATGAGATCGGCGATCCGAATGCATTCGCGGGGCGCTTCGGCATGCTGATCCGGCTGGCGACGGTCGACATCGGCGCCTGGGTGTTGCCGCTCGTCGGCCTTGCCCTGGTCGCGCCGCGCGCCGGCATTGGCGGGCGCTTCGTCCACTATGTCGTCGCCAGCAACTGGGCGTCTGCGATCATCGCCTGGATAATGCTGCCAGCAGCGCTGATCAGGCTTTTCCTGCCGTCCGCTAACGAGTTTGCCGTACTGGCGTCGCTGCTTTTGTTTGCGCTGTCGATGATCCTGACCTGGCGGATGACAAACGCCGCCATCGGCAGGGGCGCAGCTGTCGGCAGCGCTGTCTTCGCCGGCATGTTCGTGGCGTCGCTGGTCGTTCTGTTCGGCCTGGAGGCGCTGCTCGGCATCGGTGCACCGGCTTAATGCATGTCGCCCGAAAGTGCGCAGCGGTTTTGGGACAACGACATGCATAAAAACAGGAACTTAAAGCGGGTCGGATGAATCCTTTCAGACGCGACGCGCCTTAGTCGACCTTCGGATAATCCACAGCGACGAGAAAAAGTCCGTCGGGCGGCGCCACCTGGCCACAGGCGGCACGGTCGCGCGCGTCGAGCGCCGCCTTCAGGTCGGCAACCGTCCAGCCGCCTTCGCCGACGCGCTTCAGCGAGCCGACCATCGAGCGCACCTGATTGTGCAGGAACGAGCGCGCCGAGGCTCGCACTTCGATCACGTCACCCAGCCGACCGACATCCAGCCGGTCGAGCGTCCGGACCGGGCTGTCGGCCTGGCACTGGGTCGAGCGAAACGTGGTGAAATCATGCCGCCCCAGCAGCACCTTTGCCGCCTCGTGCATAGCCTCGGCGTCGAGCCGCTTCGGCACCCACCAGATCTTGCCCTTGTCGAGTGCCGCCGGCGCGCGTCGGTTGACGATGCGGTAGAGATAGTGGCGGCCGATCGCCGAGAAACGCGCGTCGAAGCTATCAGGCACGACAGCCGCCTTGAGGATGGCGATGCGCGCCTTGGCCGTTTGCAGGTGGGCATTGACGGCATCGCGCACCTTGTCATCAGGCCATGCCTTGACGAGATCGACATGCGCCACCTGAGCAGTCGCATGGACGCCGGCATCGGTGCGGCCGGCGCTGCGCAGCGAGACCTGTTCGCCGCAGAACCTCTCGATCGCCTGCTCGATCGCCTGCTGCACCGAAGGCTGGTCTGCCTGGCGCTGCCAGCCGGCATAGAGGCTGCCGTCATATTCAATGTCGAGGCGAAAACGCGGCATTCCTAAGCGGGATTGAGGTTAGGCGGCGAGCGCGGAGCTAAAGGCTGAAGCGTAGACCAGTCTGCCGGTCTCAGGCGCCTCGCCCCAGGCCAGCGCCTGCAACGCTTCGCCCTGGTACTCGCTTTCGAACTTTTCGGCGCGCGCATGGCTGTAGCCGAAGCGGCCATAATAGGCAGGATCGCCAAGCACTACCGCCAGCGCCTCGCCGGCTTCTTTCAGGCGGATATGCGCCTCGCGGATCAGCGCGCCGCCGATGCCGGTGCCATGGAATGACGGCTCGACCGCCAGGGGCGCCAGCGCCACGGCCGAAAAGCTCTTGCCGCCGTTCTGCACGAAAAGCCGCGAAAACAGGATATGGCCGACCACCTGTCCATCTTCTTCCGCCACCAGTTCGACGACGGCGTCGCCGCCGCTGACCAGTGCATCGACCAATCCGGCCTCCGCCTGCTGGCCGAATGCGTGTTCCTCGACAAGGCGAATCGCCTCGCGGTCTCGCGGCGTCGCCGCGCGTATTGACATCATGCTCATGAGAACTTCATTCCTTTTTCGAGCTTGGCCCCGTGCAGAAACTCCTGCGCGGCAAGGGGCCTTCCGCCCGCACGTTGAACTTCGACCAACCTGATCGCGCCTGACCCGCAGG
>NZ_RZSX01000370.1:0-5878 GCF_004023105.1 Mesorhizobium sp. M5C.F.Ca.IN.020.32.2.1
GTCGAGGCCGTTCAAATTCTCGGGGTGTACCATGACCAAATCGAAACTGCTGTTAGCCGGCCTGTTGGCTTTGATTCTTGCGCCCGTCGCCGCCCTGGCGCAGGCGCTGCCCGATCTCGGCGGCAAGAAGGTGGTGGTTGTGACGGAAAACGCCTATCCGCCGCTGCAGTTTATCGATGCCAAGACCGGCAAGCAGATCGGCTGGGAATATGACGCAATGAACGAGATTGCCAAGCGGCTGAATTTCCAGGTCGAATACCAGAATACCTCTTGGGATGCGATGATCCAGGCGGTTTCCGACAATCAGTACAACATCGGGATGACCGGCATCACCATCAAGGACGACCGCAAGCAGAAGGTCGATTTCTCCGACCCCTACATGCGCTCGGAACAGTTTATGCTGGTGCGTGGCGATGAGAAGCGCTTCACCGACGCCAAGACGTTCGGCGCCTTCAAGGATGGGCTGATCGGCGCACAGGCCGGCACGACGCCGTTCTACACCGCCGTCTACAGCGTGCTCGACGGCAATGAGCAGAACCCGCGCATCAAACTTTTCGAAACATTCGGCGCGACGGTGCAGGCGCTGAAGACCGGCGACGTCGATGTCGTGCTGACCGATGGCACTGCCGGCAAGGGCTATGTCGAGGCGTCCAACGGCGGGCTGAAGCTGATCGGCGGACCGCTCGGCACCGAGGATTTCGGCTTCATCTTCCCCAAAGGCTCGGATCTGGTGAAGCCGGTCAATGCAGCGATCGCCGCACTGAAGGCCGACGGCACGCTCGACGCGCTCAACAAGAAATGGTTTCTTGATTACAAGATGGGACAGTAAAACTTTTGTCGCGCGCGTTGCGTGACGGTAGTGCGCCGGAACTCGCGCTGACTCTGCGCTCGTACACCCCCCTCTGTCCTGCCGGACATCTCCCCCTCAAGGGGGGAGATTGGATGTCGCACCGGCTTTCGCCAATTTCCAATCTTGCAGAATGGGCGGCGAGGTCAAAGCTGCCGATCTCCCCCCTTGAGGGGGAGATGGCCGGCAGGCCAGAGGGGGGTGGCTTGGCGCTTAGCTTCGGCAAAGCATGCTTTGCCGGTATCGGTTAAATGGCAACGCCCGCATCGTCCACGTCCAAAACCGACTTCCCGTGGTGGCTTGCCGTGGCTGCGGCGCTCGCCGTGGCAGCCGCTATCTTCATCGCCGCAAGCGACCTCTATGCCCAGGTTTTCGCGACCGTCGCCAAGGGCATCGGCATCACCGTCTTCGTCACGATGGTCGCCTTCGCGCTGGCCTCGGCAATCGGGCTCGGCATTGCGCTGATGGGGCTGTCGGGATCGCGCTGGCTGCGCCAGATCGCTCGCTTCTATGTCGAGATCATCCGCGGCGTGCCGATGCTGGTGCTGTTGTTCTGGATCGCCTTCGCCGGGGCGCCAGCCTTCGTCGCGGCGTGGAACGCAGTGACCGCGCCATTGCAAAATGCGGGTCTCTTCGGAGAACTGCTGGTGCGCGACGTGTCGTTGCTGTGGCGCGCCATCATGGCGCTGACCATCGGCTACTCCGCGTTCATCTCGGAGGTCTTCCGCGCCGGCATCCAGGCAGTCGAGAAGGGCCAGATCGAGGCCGCGAAGGCGCTGGGGCTGACCCGCACGCAGCGTTTCCGGCTGATCGTCTTTCCGCAGGCGATCCGCACCATCCTGCCGCCGCTCGGCAATGATTTCGTCGCCATGGTCAAGGATTCCTCGCTGGTCTCGGTGCTCGGCGTCGCCGACATCACCCAGATGGGCAAGATCTACGCCGCTGGCTCGTTCCGCTTCTTCGAAACCTATTCGATCGTTGCCTATATCTATCTTATCCTGACGGTCGGCCTTTCGCTGGCCTTGCGGGGGCTGGAGAAGCGGCTGCGTCGCCAGCATGAGCAATAGCCGGCGGGCGAAGTCGGCGCTACGATTGACCTGTCGGGTTGCAGAGGAATTGATCCATGAACATCGACAAAGCCAACGCGGCACTGGATTCCGTCTATACGGCAGATACGCCGAAAGCGCTGGCGGAGGCCTATGCCGCATGGGCTGCGACCTATGACAGCGAAACCGCCTCGCTCGGCTATCTCCTGCCGTTCCTGATCGCCGCCTGGGTGGCGCGCCATGTGCCATCAGGCGAAGGGCCGCTGCTCGACGCCGGCTGCGGCACCGGTCTGTCGGGACCGTCGCTCAAGGCGCTCGGCTATCGGGACATCGCCGGGCTCGACCTGTCGGAGGACATGCTGAAAATCGCTGGCAGCCGCCAGGCCTACAGCGAGCTGAAGCAGGCGATGCTTGGCGGTCCGCTGCCTTGGCCGGACGGCTATTTCCGCGCCTTCTTCTCGACCGGCGTGTTCACCATCAGCCACGCGCCGGCGTCCGGCCTGTATGAACTGGTGCGCATCACGAAAAAGGGTGGCCACGCCATCTTCACCGTTCGCGACCAGGTGTTCGAGAGCGGCGGTTTTCGTGATGTCTTTGCCGAACTGGAGCACAACGAAAAATGGCGGCCGATCGAGGAAAGCCCGTGGTTCCGCTGCTATGCGATTGCCGAGCCCGAGGCGCTGGTGAAGACCTTCGTGTTCGAGGTGGTTTGAGCACCGGTTTGCAGGACTTGGGTTCCTCGCCCCCGCGCAGCAGGGGCGAGGAACCCAAGTCCTGCGAGGGCAGCTGCGATTGCCGAAAACCCAAAACATTGATATGAGCCACGCCATGGAACAGCTTTTTGGCGATCCGGCCTACAAGGGCTTCGTGCTGCAGGACAGAAAACGCCTGCCGTCGCGATTCTCGGCGCGCGTTTCCGGCGCTCTGACCAGCCGACTTCGCTAGGCCGTGTTCGCCGGCTAGCCGGCGCTTGTCCTTTCCCATTTTCATATCGACGGATTTACGCACATGAGCGCACCTCGCACCCTCTACGACAAGATATTCGACGACCATGTCGTCGATCGCCAGGACGACGGCACCTGCCTGCTCTACATCGATCGTCATCTCGTCCATGAAGTGACCAGCCCGCAAGCCTTCGAAGGCCTGCGCATGACCGGCAGAAAGGTCCGGCATCCGGAAAAGACGCTGGCCGTGGTCGATCACAATGTGTCCACTTCGCCGGAGCGCAAGTTCGGCATCAAGAATGAGGAAAGCCGCATCCAGGTCGAGGCGCTGGCCAAGAACGCCAAGGATTTTGGCGTCGAATATTATTCCGAGAAGGATATCCGCCAGGGCATCGTCCATATCATCGGTCCCGAGCAGGGCTTCACGCTGCCCGGCATGACCATCGTCTGCGGCGACAGCCACACCTCGACGCATGGCGCTTTCGGCGCATTGGCGCACGGCATCGGCACCTCGGAAGTCGAGCATGTGCTGGCCACGCAGACGCTGATCCAGCGCAAGGCCAAGAACATGCTGGTGCGCGTCGACGGCGTATTGCCGGAGGGCGTCACCGCCAAGGACATCATATTGGCGATCATTGGCGAGATCGGCACTGCAGGCGGCACCGGCTATGTCATCGAATATGCCGGCGAGGCGATCCGCGCGCTGTCCATGGAAGGCCGCATGACCATCTGCAATATGTCGATCGAGGGCGGCGCCCGGGCCGGTCTGATCGCGCCTGACGAGACGACCTTTGCCTATGTCAAGGACAAGCCGCGCGCGCCGAAGGGCGAGGCGTGGGATGCCGCGCTCGCCTACTGGAAGACGCTGCAGTCCGACGAAGGCGCGCATTTCGACAAGGTGGTCGTGCTCGACGCGGCGAAATTGCCGCCGATCGTATCCTGGGGCTCCTCGCCCGAGGATGTCGTCTCGGTCCAGGGGATCGTGCCGAACCCCGACGATATCACTGATGAGAACAAGCGCACCTCCAAGCAGCGCGCGCTCGACTATATGGGCCTGACGCCGGGCACCAGGATCACCGATATCGCGCTCGACCGCGTCTTCATCGGCTCCTGCACCAACGGCCGCATCGAGGATCTGCGCGCCGCCGCCAAGGTGATCGAGGGCAAGACGGTCAATCCGCGGGTCAATGCGATGATCGTGCCGGGCTCCGGTCTGGTCAAGGAGCAGGCGGAGGCCGAGGGTCTCGACAAGATCTTTGTCGCCGCCGGCTTCGACTGGCGTGAGCCGGGCTGCTCGATGTGCCTTGCCATGAATGACGATCGGCTGAAGCCGCATGAGCGCTGCGCCTCGACCTCGAACCGCAATTTCGAGGGCCGTCAGGGCTTCAAGGGCCGCACCCATCTGGTGTCGCCGGCCATGGCGGCGGCAGCGGCGATCGCCGGCCATTTCGTCGACATCCGCGAGTGGAAATAACTCAGGCGGCCACTGTCCGCATATGAGTGCCTACCAGAGCCCGAACCGCGATACGGTTCGGGCTCTTTTCACGCCGGGCGCCTGACGAGTTCATGGAATTGCTCACGCCGGCCGGGTTGCTCTGCGGCGACCACCAGCGCCAGTTGGCGTTCGTCGAACAGCTTGAACCACTCGTCCCATTCAACCAGTTCGTAGCCACCCGCGTTGGTCGGGCGTTCGGCCTGATCCTGGTCCTGATAGGCGTGCTGGCCGAAGACCAGCCTCAGCAGGGCTTGGGTCCCTGCTTCGGGCGACACGTCGACGATTGCCGGAAATCCAGCGCGCGCCGCGGCCCATGAACGAATTGCGTCGTGGTCGGTCAGCATGATCGTATCGGCCATGGAAGCGTCTCCTCTTGGCTGCTGCCGGAAAACGCCGGCCGCGGTTTCAAGTTCCGTACAGCAGCTTCATCGGCGACCTTGCGGATAGTCGACTTTGCTTAACCGCTTGTTCGGGCTTCCGCTCTAAGGTCTTGCCTGACGGAAGCGTGGGGGGTCACGGTCCTTGGACACCGATCTGCTGATAGGGTTGCTCAACCCGACGATCGCGCTTGCGCTCGGCACGGTGTTTCTCGTGCTGTGGTTCTATCAGCGTCACCGTCCCTATCTGGCCGTGCTCGCCGCCAGCTACTGGCTTTCGGCGGCCGGTTTCCTGTTGCAGTATTTCACGCTGCCCATCGGCATGGCGCCGACCAAGCTGCTCTCCAACCTCTGCTTCACCATCGCCGCCTGTGGTCTCGCTGGCGCGATCGTGACGCGTTATGGACGGCGCGTGCCCTTTGTCGCGATCGGCGTCCTGGCGAGCGGCGGCCTGGCCGCTTTTTGCTGGTTCATGTTCTTCCAGCCGGATCTCACCTGGCGAATCCTGGTGATGAATTTCGCTTTCGGCGGCCTCAGTCTGGTTGTCGCCGCCGAACTGCGCGTGGTGCGCGACAAGGGCCCGACGGAAATGATCCTGTTCGTGCTGTCGCTGCTTTCCGGGTTGAACTTCTTCGTGCGCACCCTCGTAATCGTCATCGCGCATGGACCTTACCAAAGCTATGACGGGTTCTATGCCTCGTCCTACTGGACAACGGCGCTGCTGTCGCATGCGCTGCTGTCTTTGCTCATCGCGCTTTGCCTGTTTTGCGCGGCTGCACTCGACGTGATGAAAGCGCTGAAGGCCGAGGCGTACACCGACCCGCTGTCGGGCCTGCTCAACCGCCGCGGTTTCGAGGAGCGCGCCACGCTGCTCCTGCAGCACTGCGCCACCGCCAAACTGCCGGTCGCGCTGGTGCTCGCCGACCTCGATCATTTCAAGGCGCTCAACGATCTGCACGGGCATGCCGCGGGCGATCGCGTGATCGCCGACTTCGCCGCCAAGCTTCTATCGGCTGCCGGCACCAGCGGCGTCGCCGGCCGCATCGGTGGCGAGGAGTTCGCCGTGCTTTTGCCGCTGAGCGACCTTGGCGCGGCAAGGCTGTTTGCCGAAGCCATTCGCACGCTCTATTCGGCGGACAGCATCGACGGGCTTCCGCACGGTACAAGAG
>NZ_RZSX01000371.1:0-5866 GCF_004023105.1 Mesorhizobium sp. M5C.F.Ca.IN.020.32.2.1
CTGTTCTAGAGTTTGACTGGTCTAGAGTCTGATTGGGGCGCCGCTGCGCACGCTCTCGTCGGCGGCAAGGCAGATGGCGAGCGACTTCACCGCGTCGTCCATATGGCGGGTCAGATCCAGATCCTCGCGGATCGCCTTGAGCAGAAAAGCCTGTTCGCGGTCGCAGAGATCCTGATGGCCGGGTTCGCCCTCCATCGACAGCATCTCATCCGGTTTGGCGAACTTGCCGTCCGCGCCGGTCGCCGCACTGTGCAGGCGGAGCGTCGAGGTCTTGGTGTGGGTGTCGATATCGTCGGATTTGACGCCCTCTTTCATGACGATCGACACGCAGCCCTTGGGCGAGATCACGTCCTTCACGAAGAAGGCGGTCTCCGAGATCATCGGCCCCCAGCCGGCCTCGTACCAGCCGACCGAACCGTCGTCGAACAGCACCTGCAGATGACCGTAATTGTACATCGTTGGCGCAATCTCGTCGGTGAGCCTCAGCCCCATGCCGCGCACCTCGACCGGCCGGGCGTCGGTGATCTGCAGCATGACGTCGAGATAGTGCACGCCGCAATCGACGATCGGCGACGTCGTCTGCATCAATTGCTTGTGCGTCTCCCAGCTATGGCCTGAGGATTGCTGGTTAAGGTTCATGCGGAACACGTACGGACCGCCCAGTTTTCGCGCCTCGGCGATCAGCCTTATCCAGGACGGGTGATGGCGCAGGATGTAGCCGATCACCAGTTTTTTGCCGTTGGCCTTGGCTGCCGCGACGACGCGTTTGGCATCCGCCACCGTCGTCGCCAGCGGCTTTTCGACAAAGACATGGCAGCCGGCCTCGAATGCCCTCACCGCATAGTCGGCATGGCTGTCGGAATATGTGGCGATGCAGGCGACATCGGGGCTTTCGTCGCGCAGCGCCTCGTCAAAGGAGCGCCTGATGCCATAGCCGGAAAGCCCGGCCGGCAGCGGCACATCCGAGCGGTTGACAAGTGCGGCGATGTCGAAGCCCGGATTGGTGTGATAGGCCAGCGCATGGCTGCGGCCCATATCGCCAAGCCCGGCAACGACGACGCGAAGAGGTTTTTCGGCGCTCACTTGACCGCTCCCGAAGTAATGCCGCGGATCAGTTGCCGCGAGAAGATGACGTAGAGGATCAGCACCGGCATGATCGCCAACGACAGTGCGGCCAAGATAGCGTTCCAGTTGGTGACGAACTGGCCGAGGAATAGCTGGGCACCGAGCGTCACCGTCTTGGTCTCCTCCGACGGCGCCAGGATCAACGGGAACCACAGATCGTTCCAGATCGGGATCATGGTGAAGACCGCGACCGTCGCCATCGATGGCCGGACCAGCGGCAGCACCAGCCGGAAGAAGATGGTGTATTCGGACAGACCGTCGATGCGCCCGGCATTCTTCAGATCGTCGGATACCTGCTTCATGAACTCCGACAGGATGAAGACGGCGAGCGGCAGGCCCTGCGCCGTATAAACCAGGATCAGCGCCGTCAGCGTGTTGACCAGCCCGCTCGTCACCATCAGCTGCAGGATGGCGACGGTGGCGAGGCGGATCGGGATCATGATGCCGAGCGCCAGGTAAAGCCCCATCAGCGAATTGCCGCGGAAGCGATATTCCGACAGCGCGAAAGCGGCCATCGCGCCGAACAGCAGCACGAAGAACAGCGAGGCGACGGTGACGACAAGGCTGTTCTGGAAATAGTGGATGAAGTCGCCCTGGCCGATGACGGTGGTGTAGCCGATCAGGTCGAAGATTTTCGGGGTCGGCGGCGTCAGCGGCGCGCCGAAGATGCCCGCGCGGGATTTAAACGAATTCATGATGACGATGATCACCGGAAACAGTGCGATCACCGTGTAGGTCAACAGCACCGCATGGGCGCCGAGGGTGCGGGGCAGGGAGTGGGTTGCCGTGCTCATGTCTGGCCCCCTAAAACTGGTAGCGACGCAGGCGCGTCTGGACGAGGAAGAGGTAGACGCAGACGCCGCCAAGGATGATCAGGAACATCATCGTGGCGATCGCCGCGCCCATGTTGGGATCGCCGATCTGCAGCTGGAAACCGAAGAAGGCGCGGTAGAGGAAGGTGCCGAGAATGTCGGTCGAATAATTCGGCCCGGCCAGCGCGCCTTGCGCGGTGTAGATCAGGTCGAAGGCGTTGAAATTGCCGACGAAGGTCAGGATCGAGATGATGCCGATCGACGGCAGGATCAGCGGCAGCTTGATCTTCCAGAATTGCGACATGCCTGATATGCCGTCGCATTCGGCCGCTTCGATCACCTCCTCAGGGATGGACAGCAGCGCAGCGTAGATCAGCATCATCGGGATGCCGACGAACTGCCACACCGAGATCAGGCTGAGCGTGGTCAGCGCATATTGCTCCTTGCCGAGCCACGGCGTGAACAGGCTTTTCAGGCCGACAAGATCCATCAGGTTCGGCGCCACGCCCCACAGCGGCGACAGGATCAGCTTCCAGGCGAAGCCGACGATGACGAAGGATAGGATCGTCGGCACGAAGATCGCCGTACGGTAGAAGGCGGAGAACCTAAGCCGCGGGCTGGAGAGCAGTGCCGCCAGAAGCACACCGATCGGGTTCTGCACCACCATGTGGATGATGAAGAACCAGACATTGTTCCTCAGCGCATTCCAGAAGCCCCCGGACCAGTTAGGGTCGCCGAACAGCGTGCGGAAGTTGTCCAGCCCAACGAAAACCTGGGACTGGTTGATGTTGCGGAACAGTGCGAGCTGCAGCGTGCCGGCCAGCGGCAGGATCATGATCGCCGTATAGACCAGCACTGCCGGCGCCAGGAAGACGACGATATGCCAGCGGAACGGTCGTTTCGGTGCTGCGGCCATGCGTTCGGTCCCCGCCGATCAGGTTTTTGCAATTGCCGCCAAGGGGCGCGGCGCATCCCTCCCCCTTGAGGGGAGGGTGCCTCGCGGAGCGAGGCGGGTGGGGTCGGCCAAGGCAGTGCGCCACCGTGGTATCGACCGTGCTTTCCAGCAACGATCAGGTCGCAGCCTGCCTCCACCAACCCCCTCTGTCGCCTTCGGCGACATCTCCCCCTCAAGGGGGGAGATCGCAGCGCTCTGCCTTGGCTCTTACTTCGCCGGCTTGTACCAGCTGTCGAGGCCGTCCTGCAGCTTCTTGGCGGCAGCTTCCGGCGTGACCGTGCCGTTGATGACGTTGGCCGATTCAACCCACGTCTCGTTCTCGAGGTTCGGCGTACCGCGCCCCAGGATCTGGTAGGTCGAACGGATCGTCGGCTTGCACTTGTCGCGCCAGGAAACGAATTCCTGGGCCAGTGGGTCTTCCATCTTCACAGGGGTGTTGTTCAGGCTGAAGAAGCCCGGCAGCGCGTTAGCGTAGATGGTGGCGAAATCCGGCGAGGCGACCCATGTCAGGAAGGTCTTGGCCGCATCCGCGTTCTTCGAGGCCGCATTGAGGCCCATGCCGATGTCGGTATGGTCGGAGATGTAGCAGGTGTCGCCGGCCTTCTGCACCGGCGGCGGGAATGCGCCCATCTTGAACTGAGCCTGGGTGTTGAACAGCGCGATCTCCCAAGAGCCGGCCGGGTAGATGGCGGCACGGCCGAGCGTGAATAGGTTCTGGCTGTCAGGATAGGTCTGCGCCTCGAAGCCGTCGCCGAGATAGGGCTTCCACTTGGCGAGTTCGGCAAACGGCGCTACCCACTGCGGGTCGGTCAGCTTCTGCTCGCCCTTGATCAGCGCCAGACGGCCTTCCTCCCCCTTCCAGTAGTTCGGGCCGATGTTCTGGTAGCCCATGGTCGCGGCTTCCCAGAGATCCTTGGTGCCCATCGCCATCGGGATGTAGGTGCCGTCGGCCTTGATCTTGTCCAGCGCGGCGTAGAACTCCTCAGTCGTCGTCGGCACCTTGATGCCGAGCTGGTCGAAGGCGTCCTTGTTGTAGATGAAGCCGTGGATGACGGAAGCCATCGGCACGCAGAAGCTCGCCTTGCCGTCGTCGGTCTGCCAGGCGGCCTTGGCGACGTCGGAAAAATTCTCCATGCCGGGCAGCGTCGAAATATCGGCGAGGTTGCCCTTCTTGAAGAGTTCCAGCGACTTGTCGAACGGTCGGCAGGTGATCAGGTCGCCCGCCGAGCCGGCGGCGAGCTTGGCGCCGAGCGCGGCGTCATATTCGGTCGGCGCCGACGGCGCGAACACCACCTTGATGCCGGGGTTCTTGGCCTCAAAAGCCGGGATCAGCTTGTCCTTCCAGATGGCGAGGTCATCGCCGCGCCAGCTCTCGATGTTGAGCGTTACATCCTGGGCATAAGCCATTCCGGCGGAGCCGAGAATGCTGGTGCCAAGAAGAAGTGCCGTCAGTAGTTTCGTTTTCATGCTCAGTCTCCCTGTTGACCTTTTTCAGGTTCGGCTTTGAGAACAGAGGCTTTCTGCCCCATGCTCCCCTCGATCGCGGAAAGCGCCGGGCGCAGCTTCTGGCCGGTCCCTTCCAGTATCTTCTCGGCCGCATCGGCGCTGGCGGCGCCGGCGGCGAGCAGAATGGCGGTCTTGACGCCGCCGCCGCTCTTCTCGAGCAGGCGCGCCGCATCCTCCCTGTCGCGCCCGCTGATGGCGGCGACGATGCGTGCGGCGCGGTCGCGCAGCTTGATGTTGTCGGCCATGAGGTTGACCATGTAGCCGTCATGCACATGGCCAAGATGGATGGCGGCCAGCGTCGACAGCATGTTGAGCGCGATCTTCTGGGCGGTGCCGGCGCCCATGCGCGTCGAGCCGGCGATCAGCTCCGGCGGTGTCTCGAGCAATATGGCGATATCGGCCAGCCGAAGCAGCGGCGCATCCTTGTTATTGGCGATGGCGATGGTTGCCGCGCCGCGGCGTCTGGCGTCCTCGATCGCTCTGACCGCATAAGGTGTCGAGCCGCTGGCCGAGACCGCGATCAGGCAGTCGCCCTCGCCGATGCGGGCAGCGGCAACCGCTGCCGAGGCTTCGTCGGTGTCGTCCTCCGGTCCGCCGGCCAGTGTCTTGAAGGCATCGTCGCCACCGGCAATCAGGATGGCGATACGGTCGCGCTGAATGCCGAAGGTACCCGGCAGCTCCAGCGCATCGGCCAGCGCCATCAGGCCCGAGCTGCCGGCTGCCGCGTAAGCGAGCTTGCCGCCGTTGTTCAGCCGGCTGGCGATGATTTCGGCTGCTTTGGCGATGGCAGAAATGGCGCCGTGCACCGCCTTGGCGGCCTCGATCTGCGCATTGGCCAAAGAGGAAAGGATGGCGTCCGGGGCCTGGATGTCCAGCCCCTCGGCATTCTGGTGAAGCGCTTCGGTGCGCGTTTCGGCCATCCGCTTTCCTCCAATCCAGAAAACCATACCAAAAAAATACCACTTGTCCACACGCATTAGCGATTTCCCTGCCTCGGAATTGGCTTTCGGGCAAAATACGCAGGTTTTTCAACCAGATGCGGCTTAATCTTTTTGAAACGGAAATTAATCCTTGGCTATTGGTATTTTATTGGTATTATCCGCCGGGAGGAGAAATCGCGTGAATTTCGTGCTTGGCATCGATGGCGGCGGCACCAGCTGCAGGGCGGCCCTTGCAACAGTGGACGGCACCGTCGTCGGCCGCGCCAAGAGTGGCGCGGCCAACATCCGCACCGATCTAACCGGCGCCAGGGCCAACATCGTCGAGGCGGCAAAACAGGCCTTTGTCGCCGCCGGACAAGACCCCGAAATGATCCCGCAAACCCCGGCCATCCTCGGCCTCGCCGGCGCCAATGTCGGCACCTACAGGCAGCAGCTCGAAGCAATCCTGCCGTTCAGCATCAGCCGTGTCGAGACCGACGCCGAGATCGCCCTGGAAGGCGCGGTCGGCTCCGGTGACGGCGCCATGG
>NZ_RZSX01000372.1:0-5862 GCF_004023105.1 Mesorhizobium sp. M5C.F.Ca.IN.020.32.2.1
GTATTTTGCCAATCATTGGGACAAGCATCCCACATGCCGCTGGAAATCGATGAGATCGACCGAAGATTGCTGGCCGAGCTGCAACGCGACGGTACACTGTCGGTCGACCAACTGTCGGAAAGGGTGTCGCTGTCGCGCAACGCCTGCTGGCGCCGGGTCAAGCGGCTGGAAGAAGACGGCGTGATTACCGGCCGGGTGGCGCTGGTCGATGCGGACAAGCTCGGCCTCGGCCTTTCGGTGTTCGTCCTGATCCGGACCTCCAATCACGATCCGAACTGGCTGCAAAAATTCCGGGCGGCAGTCACCGGTTTTCCCGAGATCACCGGCGTCTACCGGATGTCCGGCGACCTCGATTATGTGCTGCGTGCCCGCGTCGCCGACGTGAAGGCGTATGACCGGCTCTATCAGCGACTGATCGCCAAGGTGGCGCTGTCGGATGTTTCGGCCTCCTTCGTCATGGAGGAGATCAAGGAAACGACGGTCGTTCCCGTAGAACTGCGCTGAAGTGGAACTGCGCTGAAAGAAAGCCGTTGATAGCATTGCCGCCGAGTTGACCGAATCGGCGTTGGTAACGATAGGATCAGCCTCATGCGCGCAGCCCTCTACACTTCCTCCGTCATCGGTCCGGCCGTCGGCTTCGTCAGGCTGCCGCATGGCGAGGGCCTGCCGCTTCCCGCCTATGAAAGCCCGGGCGCCGCCGGCATGGATCTGCGCGCCGCGGTGCCGGACGACCGGCCGCTGCTGATCCTGCCGGGAAAACGCGCGCTGGTGCCGACCGGACTGATCCTGGAGATCCCGGAGGGCGTGGAAGGTCAGATCCGGCCGCGCTCGGGCCTCGCCTTCAAGCATGGCCTCACCTGTCTCAACACGCCGGGCACCATTGACAGCGACTATCGCGGCGAGGTCAAGGTGCTGCTGATCAATCTCGGCGACGAAGATTTCGCAGTGACGCGCGGCATGCGGATCGCCCAGATTGTCTTTGCGTCCGTGATGCAGGCGACGGTCGAGGAGCGCACATTGGCCGGCGGCACGGCGCGCGGCTCGGGCGGCTTCGGATCGACCGGCACGGCCTGATGAGCATAGTGAATGAGAATACCCAAACTCGTCATCTTCGATTGCGACGGGGTTCTGGTCGACACCGAGAACCTGGCCAATCGACGCCTCGCCGAATGGCTCACCACTGCCGGCTACCCGGCCAGCTTCGAATATTGCCGTAAGAATTTCTCCGGCCGCTCCATGGTATCGGTGCAAAAGGAGGTCGAGGCGACCGGCGTGAGCCTCGGCGCCGATTTCGTCGAGCGTTGGAACGCCGGCCTGCCGGACCTGTTCGCGCATGGCGTCGAAGCCGTCCCCTATGTCAAGGAGTTCATCGAAGCCGTGCACGCTGCCGGCATCGCAACTTGCGTCGCTTCATCGGCACGGGTTTCGAAAATGCACATCACGCTCGGCCAGACCGGGCTGCTGCAGCTGTTCGAGCATGCGCTGTTCAGCTCGACCATGGTTTCGCGCGGCAAGCCGTTTCCCGACCTGTTCCTGCATGCTGCAGGCACGATGGGCTTCGCGCCCGCCGATTGCATCGTCATCGAGGACAGCGTCGCCGGGACGTTAGCCGGCATTGCCGCCGGCATGCGCGTATTTTCCTACTACGGCGACCCGCATTCCGACCGCGACGGCCTGACCGAGGCCGGCGGCATCCTGTTCGACGACATGCGCGAACTTGCCGGGCTGGTGCCGATCCACCGATCTGATCTTCAGGCTTCCCATCCGGCTGGATGCCTCGGTCGTCCGTGCTAGTCTGCGAACGTTCGACAGTGGGAGGCGCCAGCATATGAATTCCATCCTGCTTCGCTTCATTCTCGCCTGTTTGCTGCTGCCGTGCCTGTGGACTGCGGCCGGCACCCAAGGCGTCAGTTTCCCGGACCTTGGCAGCGCCGTTCCCGGCCACAAAGACACGATCTATCTCGACCTCGCCAGGATGGTCATTCCCGATCTGGCGGCGGACAAGGACGGCTTCTATCGGGGCTCCATGCCGATCGAGATGCGCCATATCGAGGGTCCGGATAGCGGTGGCTCGCCGCCCGTAACGTCGGGCTTTTCTGATGCTGGCGTGCTCCAGATCAAGGCAGGCGGCAAGAATCGGCTGGCCATGCTGTTCGACCTCGGGAGCTCCTCCGACAGCGCCGAGGGTTTTGCGGTGCTGGCGCTCTACGATCTTGCCAGCAGGCCGAGACTGCTCGACGCTGTCAATGTCGCCGTCGACCGGAGCACCTATTTCCGCGATCCGGGCAAGCTGCCGATCGGGCCCAGCGATGACGCCATCATCACCCTGAGCACGCATTTCAATTCGAGCCAGGGCTATGTGAGCACGCCGCTGATCCTGGTCCGCGACGACAGGTTCGAACTGATCGACGTGATCTACACGTTTGACGAGTCACTGTGCGCCTACAAGCGCACGCAGGAGGTGGCGTTTCAGACCATTGCGGACGGCCAGCCCTATGCGGCCATCAAGGCGACGGTGACCGATGCCACCGTGCCGAATGGCGAAAGCTGCAACGAACCGGCGCCCGAGCCTTCCTCGCGCGACATCTCCGTCACCTACCATTGGGACGGCACCGCATACGTCAAGGGGTCCGACGCACTGGATAAATTGGCAGGAGAGAACGCCAATCGTTTCTGAGCCAATCGCATTCGTTTGCCCGGCGGGCAGTGGCGGGATAAAATGCGCTTCGCACTCTGGGGAGCATCCATGGAAAAGGGCAAAATCTTTCGCGACCTGCACAGCTCGATCTTCGTCATGCCCAATCCCTGGGACGTCGGCACGACGAAACTGCTGGCCTCATTCGGTTTCAAGGCGCTGGCGACGACCAGCGCCGGCTTTGCCTTTTCGCGCGGCCTGCCCGACGGCGCGGTGACCTTCGAGGCGATGATCCACCACTGCCGCGAGGTGGCGGCGGCGACCGGCCTGCCGGTCTCGGCCGATCTCGAAAAGGGCAAGGGCGACAGCGCGACAAGTGCATCCGAAACCATCTTCGCCGCCGAGGCCGCGGGACTCGCCGGCTGCTCGATCGAGGACCACACTGGCGAGCCCGACAAGCCGATCTATGATTTTTCGCATGCCGTCGAGCGCGTCGCCGCCGCAGCGGAGGCGGCACGGGCGCTGAAGCACGATTTCGTCTTCACCGCGCGGGCTGAGAATTTTCTATGGGGCAAGCCCGACATCGACGACACGATCAAGCGGCTGCAGGCCTTCGAGAAGGCCGGCGCCGACGTGCTCTACGCGCCGGGCATCAGTGACATCGAAACGGTGCGAACCGTATGCTCGGCGCTGACCAAGCCGGTCAACGTCATGGTGAGGCCCGGCTTCACCATCGCCGATCTTTCCCTGGCAGGCGTCAAGCGCATTTCGCTCGGGCCCTGGCTGACCAATTTCGCCTTCGGCATGCTGGAGACGGCGGCGCGCGAGATCCAGCAGGACGGCACCTTCGGCTTCACCCGCACCGCCATGCCTTTCGGCAAGCTGCAGGCGTTGTTTGCCGAACCCAACGCATGACGCTCACCGTCGTCGACATGCACACCGGCGGCGAGCCGCTGCGGATCGTCACCGGCGGCTATCCCAAGATCCCCGCAGGCACGATCCTGGAAAAGCGCGCCTATGTGCGCGACCACCTCGATCATCTCAGGAAGATCCTGATGTTCGAGCCGCGCGGCCACTACGACATGTATGGCGCGCTGCTGGTGGAACCCGACCTGCCCGGCGCCGACCTCGCCGTGCTGTTCATGCACAATGAGGGCTATTCGACGATGTGCGGCCACGCCATCGTCGCGCTCGGCCGCTACGCCGTCGACGAGAGGCTCGTCGCGCGGCAGGAGCCGGTGACGACAGTCAATATCGAAGCGCCGTGCGGGCTGGTCGTCGCCTCGGTCGAGGTGCAGGACGGCAAGGCCGGCGCGGTGTCGTTCGAAAGCGTGCCGGCCTTTCTGTTCGCCCGCGACCAGGAGATTGAATTGCCGGGCTTCGGTTCGATCGGCTTCGACATCGCCTATGGCGGCGCCTTCTATGCGCTCGCCGATTGCCGCCAGTTCGGGCTGGAATTCGGCAGGAACCGCGTGCGCGATTTCGTCGATGCGGCGACAATGCTGACCGGGAAACTGAAGGCCGAGTTTCCGCTGTCGCATCCCGACCATGCCGACCTTGCCTTTCTCTACGGTACCATCCTGACCGACGGACAGGACGCATTTTCCGATACCCCGACCAAAAACATCTGCGTCTTCGCCGAGGCCGAGGTCGACCGTTCGCCGACCGGCTCGGGCGTCACTGCGCGGCTGGCGGCAATGCATGCCAAGGGCGAAATCGCCGGCCAGACGCGGCTGTTCGAGAGTGTTGCAGGCTCGCGCTTTTTCGGCAGCGTGGCGAGGACCGCGAAAGCCGGGCTGCATGACGCCATTATCGCCCGAGTCGGCGGCCGCGCCTACTACTGCGGCCGGGCCGAATTCATCGTCGAACCCGACGACGAGTTGGGACGCGGTTTTCTTTTACGCTAGCGCCGGGGGTGTGCTGAGATTCGGGTCAGCCCGTGCTGAGAACGGTGGGTTCCGAGGACCGGAACGGAGCGTAACGTTAGAGTGCTTACCGGAAGCACAGGAAACCGCCATTCGCAAGCCGGCATCACCCGAATATCAGCACGCCCTAAGCCGCTTCCCGCGCACTGATCGCCTTGTGCAAATGCACCATCATGGCGGCGGCGAAGAGCGGCGTCAGAAGGTTGAGCAGCGGCACGGCGAGGAAGGCAGCGATAACCAGCCCGGCGAGGAACACCGTGACGGCATGTTTTTTGCGCAACGCCCGTGCCTCGGCCTCCGGGCGAAAACGCATGGCGGCGAACTCGAAGAACTCACGCCCCAGCAGATAGCCGTTGACGATGAAGAAGGCAGCGATGTTGATGCCCGGCACCAGCAGAAGCAGCAAGGCCACGATGTTGCCGACGATGACGACGCCGAAGAATCTTATCGCCAGCACCATCGAGCGCAGTGCCGGCATGGCGCGGCCGGGCGGGTCATTGGGATAGTCGGTGCGCTCGACCACTTCGGCGACGTCGTCGAGGAACAGGCCGGCGATGATCGCCGTCACCGGCGCGATCAGCAGCGCCAGACCCAGCGCGAGACCGATACCGGCGACGATGAAGCCCAGCCATCCGGCCCAGGACGGCAGGCTGGGCAGCCATGCGTCGATCCATGGCCAGGCCAGCCATTCGAACAGGCCCTCGATGGCGAACCACAGCGCGGCGAGCGCCAACAAGGTCAGGCCCAGCGTTTTTGCGAACACCGAGCGGAATTCGGGCGAAAACAGCCGGCTGGCGGCGGCGCGGGCGGCGCTAGAGATCACGGCGTTTCCAATTCCATGGCTGGTATCTCCGAGGCAGGCGGAGACAGGCAAGACACAGGCGGACAGCGTGTTGCAGTGCATCCGCCGTTCGACCAGATTAATAGATCCCGACCCTAGGCAAAGCCGCATCAAATCGCTAGACCCGCCCGCGGCCGGCGTGCCAGAAAGCCGGTGGTTTTCGCGGAGACATCATTGATGCCGAACTATGACGTGCTTTGTATCGGTAATGCCATCGTCGACATCATCGCCCAGTGCGACGAGGCATTCCTGGAAACGAACGGCATCATCAAGGGCGCGATGAACCTGATCGACACGAGGCGCGCCGAGCTCCTCTACAGCCGCATGGGCCCGGCCATCGAAGCCTCCGGCGGCAGCGCCGGCAACACAGCGGCAGGTGTCGCCAGCTTCGGCGGGCGCGCCGCTTTCTTCGGCAAGGTCTCGAACGACACGCTCGGCGAAATCTACGCCCACGACATGCA
>NZ_RZSX01000373.1:0-5860 GCF_004023105.1 Mesorhizobium sp. M5C.F.Ca.IN.020.32.2.1
CGGACCATGGAACTGCCGGTCGCCTGGGCCGACTGGATGACGAATTTCGCCGGCCGCTTCAGTGACGGCTGGAGCGCCCTGAAGCTCCGCTTCGCCAGGCGCGGCGCTTCTGGCCAAGGGGCCGGCTAATGGGCTGGATACGCTAATGGGCTGGACTCTGGGTAGATACTTCTTCTTCCGCTACGTGACGATCACCATCTGGTTCTTCATCGGCCTGCTGGCGCTTGTGTTCCTGATCGACTTCACCGAACTTTCCGGCCGCACGACCGGCTTGCCGGGTTTCACCTACGGCACGGCGTTCGCCATTTCAGGGTTGCGGATCCCGATGATCATGCTGCAGACGGTGCCGTTCGTCGGCCTGTTCTCGGCGATGGCGACACTGGTCTCGCTCAATCGCAGGTATGAACTGGTCATCGCGCGTTCCGCCGGCGTGTCCGCCTGGCAATTCCTGCTGCCGTGCTGCATCGGGGCGCTGCTGTTCGGGGTGTTGTCGGTCGGCGTCATCAATCCGATAGCCGCGCATGCGTTTTCCTGGTCCGAAAAAATCGAAACCCAGCTCCGCTCCGGCAAGTCGAACACCGTCTCGGCCGACGCCGAGCCCTGGATCCGGCAAAAGACCAGTTCCGGCGATACCATCATCGGCGCGCGCGCCATTCTCAATCAGGGCCTGGAGATGGCCGATGCCGTCTTCTTCGTCCTCAACCCGCAAGGCGACATCGTGGAACGCAAGGACGCGGCGCACGCCTTTTTGCGGAATGGCTACTGGGAACTGCAGGACGTCAAGGTTTTCCGGGACGGCAATATCCAATCGGCGGCAAGCGACAGGGTGCCGACCAATCTCAAGGCCGAATTCGTGCAAGAGCGGCTGGCGCGCCCGGAAACCATCCCTTTCTACGATCTGCCCGGCAAGATCGAGGTTGCCCGCTCCTTCGGCCTCAAGGCAAATGCCTTTGCCATGCAGTTCGATTCGCTGGTGGCGCTGCCGTTCCTTCTCGTCGCAATGACGCTGATCGCCGCAACGGTGTCGATGCGATTTGCGAGGATGGGACAATCCGGGACGATGATTCTGGGTGGCGTCCTGGCCGGGTTTCTGCTTTATGTCGTGACGGTGCTGGTCAAGGCATTCGGCGTGGCGGGATTCGTACCCACAGTCGTGGCTGCATGGGTTCCGGTTGTCGTGGCTATGTTCTTCGGGGTGACTTTCTTGCTGTACAAGGAAGACGGCTAGTGAGGGGGGCGGTTTTGCGCATCCATAGGCAGGCCGGTTTGGCGCGCCTCTATGGGGCAAGCGCCTTGGCATGCCTGCTCGCTTGTGTCGTCCCGAGCATCCCGGCTTTTGCCCAGGATATCAGCGACATGGCAGCCGACGTGCCCGCCGGCTCGCAAATGCTGCTGGCGGCAGATACGCTGGTCTATGACAACGACAACCAGACAGTGACGGCCGTCGGCGGCGTGCAGATCGACTATGGCGGCAACCGCCTCGTCGCCCAGCGGGTCGAATACAATCGCAACACCAAGCGGCTCGTCGCCAGCGGCAATGTCGAGGTCGTCAACAGCGACGGCACCAAGATCTATTCGCAGCACGTCGACATCACCGACGATTTCGCCGACGGCTTCGTCAACGCGCTGCGTGTCGAAACCGTCGACAAGGCCTATTTCGCCGCCGAAAGCGCGGAACGCATGGGCGGCGTGCTGACGACGTTCCACAACGGCGTCTACACGGCCTGTGAGCCGTGCGAGGACAAACCCGACAAAGCGCCGACCTGGCGCATCAAGGCCAGAAAAATCATCTGGAACGGCGAGAAGAAGACGGTTCGCTTCGAGAATTCGAATTTCGAGTTCTTCGGCTTTCCGCTCGCCTATCTACCGGCTTTCGAGATTGCCGACCCGACCGTCAAGCGCAAGAGCGGCTTCCTGATCCCTGGCATCTCCTACAAGAGCGATCTCGGCGTCGGCGTCAAAGTCCCCTATTATTTCGCTCTCTCACCAACCTACGATCTCACCGTCACCGGCAGCGGCTACACCAAGCAGGGCTTTCTCGGCGAAGCCGAGTGGCGTCAGCGCTTCAACAACGGCCAGTACAGCCTGAAGATCGCCGGCATCCGGCAAGTGGATCCCGACGAGTTCATCGACAGCGACGGGCACAATGTCGATTCGGGAGCGGCCGGCGACCCGAACAAATTCCGCGGCATGATGGGCACGAAGGGCCAGTTCGCCATCAATCCGCGCTGGGACTTCGGCTGGGATGTCCTGCTGCAGACCGACAAGAACTTTTCGCGCACCTACGCCATCGAAGACTTCAACGACAGCGTGCATCGCTCCTCGATCTACCTGACCGGCCTCAACGGCCGCAACTATTTCGATGTGCGCGCCATGCGCTTCGAGGTCCAGGAAGAGACGCTCTCTGACGATCCGACCGCGCGTGCCGGCAAGCAGCCCTGGGTGCTGCCCTCGCTCGACTACGCCTACATCCCAGACATGGCGGTGGGCGGCGGGCAGTTATCGTTCAATGTCAACGCGCAGGCCATCAGCCGCGACAGGCTGGACAGGGTCCTTGCCGATCCGAACAACGCTGCGTCCGTGACCAGTGTACGCGGCATCGAGGGCCAGTCGGGCCGTCTCACCGGCGAAGCGGAATGGAAACGCACCTTCACCACCGATGGCGGGCTGCTGCTGACGCCGCTGCTGGCGCTGCGCGGCGACGCCGGCTATGTCAATGCCTCTTCGGGATCGCTCAATGCCATCAATCAGATGGCGTCTAATCTCGGCGTCGACGACGATATGCGATCGTCGCTCGCCCGCTTCATGGCGACCGCCGGGCTGGAAATGCGTTGGCCGGTGCTGTTCTCGTCGACCAGTTCCAGCCACATCTTCGAGCCGATGGCGCAGGTGTTCGTGCGTCCGAACGAGCAATATGTCGGCGGCCTCGCTGTTCCCAACGAGGACGCGCAGAGCTTCGTCTTTGACGCCACAACATTGTTCGAGCGCGACAAGTTCTCCGGTTACGACCGCTTGGAAGGCGGCACGCGCGCCAATGTCGGGCTGCGCTATTCCGGCGCCTATGACAATGGCTGGAGCACCAACGCGCTGTTCGGCCAATCCTACCAGCTTGACGGCCAGAACTCCTTCGCCGCGCCGGACCTGGTCAACGTCGGCGCCGATTCGGGCCTTGAGACCGCGACCTCCGATTATGTCGGTCTCGTCGGCTTCAACAGCCCCAGCGGGCTTTCCGGCTCGATCAGCGGCCGTTTCGACGAGCAGAGCTTCGAGGTTCGCCGCGCCGAGGTCAAGGCAGCCTATTCCGGCCTGCCGATTTCGTTCAGCGCCAAATACGCCTTCATCCAGGCGCAGCCGCTCTATGGCTTCACGACCGATCGTCACGAGGTCACGCTTGGCGCCTCGACGCAACTTGCAGAGAACTGGCGTGTCTTCGGTACCGGCACCTACGATCTGGAGCAAAGTGTCCTGGTCAAGGACGGGGTCGGCTTTGCCTATAGCGATTCGTGTTTCACCTACTTGATGACATTCTCGGAATCCCGCGACCTGAGCACCAAGGAAGTGTCGCAGAACATCGGTTTCAACCTGTCGTTCCGCACGCTCGGCGATTTCGGCTCGACACAAAGCTCCTTCAACGCTGTCCAGTAGCAGGCGACCGGCCAACAACAGACGGGCGGAACGGCGGCCGGCGAACGCATCGGCCCGAAAATCGGAATTGATTTTCGGAAAGCACGATGCGTAGATTCAAAGTGTTAGAGGGTATCTTGTGTGTCCAAGTGAACCCACATCGCGTCTAACGACATCGTTTCGCCGCATAGGGCAGGCACGGATTCCAGCTCCCTCAAAATGGGATAGAATTGGGCCGGAACCGAGATAAAATTGGGATGCTTTCGATGAGGAAATACCTCTTTTCGGCAGGGTTCGCGCTGCTGGTGGCGGCAACCTCGGCCTCGATCACAGTGATTACGCCGCCGGCCTTCGCCAGCCAGATCAAATACGTCGTCAACAACGTACCGATCACGACCGGCGACATCCAGCATCGGGCTGCCTTCCTGCGCCTGCAGCGCAAGAAAGGCGACGCTGCCGAGGAAATGATCGAGCAGACGCTGCGCGTCGCCGAAGCCAGGCGTCTCGGCATCCGCATCAGCGACGCCCAGGTCGACGCTGCCTACCAGCGCTTTGCCACGACCAACAAGATGCAGCTCAAACAACTCGATGGCGTCATGGCGCAGTCCGGCGTCGGCAAGGAACATTTCAAGGAGTTCATCCGCTCCCAGATGGCCTGGAACCAGGCGCTGACCGCGCGCCATCGCTCCAAGAGCGGCGGCGCGTTGAGCGAGCAGGACGTGGTCAGGCGCATGCTCGACAATGGCGGCACCAAGCCGACCGCCATGGAGTACATGCTGCAACAGGTCATTTTCGTCGTGCCGGCGGCCGAGCGCAGCGCTACGCTGTCCAAGCGCAAGCGCGAAGCCGATGCCATGCGCGCCCGCTTCAACAGCTGCAACACCTCGCGCGAATTTGCCAAGGGCCTGATCGACGTCACCGTTCGCGATCTCGGCCGGATACTGGCGCCGCAATTGCCGCCGGACTGGGCCGACCAGATCAAGGCCACCAAGGTCGGCGGCGCCACCCCCACGCGCGAGACAGACCGCGGCGTCGAGTTCATCGGCATCTGCTCGTCGCGCGAAGTGTCCGACGACAAGGCCGCCCAGATGGTGTTCCAGAGCGAAGGCTCGAGCGGCAAGGACGCCGACGAGCTCTCCAACAAGTATGTCGAGGAGTTGCGGAAGAAAGCCCGCATCGTCGAGCGCTGAAGTCGCCAGAGGCAGAGCTTCCGCTGGCGCTGAGCGTCGGCGATCCATCCGGCGTCGGGCCGGAAATCGCCATTGCCGCCTGGCGAGCGCGCGACAGCGCCGGTGTGCCGCCCTTCTATCTTATCGCCGATCCGGCGTTGATTGCCGCACGGGCGCGCTTGCTCGGCGCCGATGTGCCAATCACGAAGACGATACCAGCCAAAGCGGCGCGCGTCTTTGCACGCGCCCTGCCCGTCGTGCCCCTAGTCGCCCGCTTCGTCGACAGCACTGGCCGGCCGGACCCAGCCAACGCCGCCGGCATCATCGAGGCCATTGACCGCGCTGTTGACGACTGCCTTGGCGGCCGCGCGGCGGCAGTCGTCACCTGCCCGATCGCCAAGAAGCCGCTCTACGATGCCGGCTTCCGTTTCCCCGGCCATACCGAATATCTGGCGCATCTGGCGACACTCCACACCGGCGCAGAAGCGATGCCGGTGATGATGCTTGCCGGCCCCGAGTTGCGCACGGTTCCGGTCACCATCCACATTGCGCTGCGCGAGGTGCCGAAAGCGCTGACCACGGAGTTGGTCGTCGCGGCCGCCCGCATCACCGCCGCCGACCTCGAACATCGCTTCGGCATTGCCAAGCCGCGGCTTGCCGTTGCCGGCCTCAATCCGCATGCCGGCGAAGGCGGCGCGATGGGCGCCGAGGACGAGCGCATCATCCGCCCGGCGATCGACAGACTGAGGGCGGAGGGCATCGACGCTTTCGGGCCGCTGCCGGCCGACACGCTGTTCCATGCCCGCGCCCGAGCCGGCTACGATGTGGCGCTGTGCATGTATCATGACCAGGCGCTGATCCCGGCCAAGGCGCTGGCGTTCGACGAGGCGGTCAACGTTACGCTCGGCCTACCCTTCATCCGCACCTCACCGGATCACGGCACCGCCTTCGATATCGCCGGCAAGGGCATAGCCCGTGCCGACAGTCTGATCGCGGCGCTCAGGCTCGCCCGCAGGCTTGCCGACATCGGGACGAAGGCTGCCGCCGCATGAGGCTTTGCATGAGAG
>NZ_RZSX01000374.1:0-5845 GCF_004023105.1 Mesorhizobium sp. M5C.F.Ca.IN.020.32.2.1
GCCCAGGGATCGTCGCCGCCGCCAAATATTCCCAGAAGCCCCAGATTATAGAGGACGAAGGGCACGATCAGCAGCGGGATGGCACCGAACATCAGAAGGCTCCGGTTGGACAACCTTCTCTAGTATGCGCTCGGCGTTCGCCGTCAAGATTTTTCGTACGTGACCGCGAACACGGACCAAGACGGTGCGAAATAACCATGTCAGCCGGCGCGGCTGCCGTCCGGTACGGCTGCTGAGCTCTCTGAAATTGGTTCGGTGGGCGATCATCTCCGCCAAATGCAAAAAGACCGGCGCAATGGCCGGTCTTCGGGAGTCACAAAACCGTCGAAAGCGTTCTCAGCTTTCCTTCGGCTCCAGAACCTGGCGACCGCGATACATGCCGGTCTTCATGTCGATATGGTGCGGGCGGCGCATCTCGCCGGAATTCTTGTCCTCGACATAGGTCGGGGCCTTCAAGGCATCGGCCGAACGGCGCATGCCGCGCTTCGACGGAGAGGTTTTTCGTTTCGGTACGGCCATGGATATGCTCCATTACATGGTCAAAATGCCCCGGCTGCCCTCGTGAAAGGGCCGCGTCAGGGGCCGGAATCTGAGAAAGTCGGGTGCCTATACACGCCCCGCGCCGTTTTGGCCAGCGTCGCCGCAAATTTTTTTAAGCTAACGCAGACAGCCGACATAGGCGCCGGACCGGCCCGCGCGCCGCTCGATCAGCGCGGCCAGCCGTCTCAGCCCCGGTCCGGGCTTCGCCGGGTTGCGCGCGATTGGGTTCGGCAAGGTGACGGCAAGCAGCGCCGCCTGGCGACGCGACAATCGTTTTGCCGAAACCCCGAAATGGTGCTGGGCGGCGGCCTCGATGCCATAGATGCCCGGCCCCCATTCGGCGATATTGAGATAGATTTCCATGATGCGCCGTTTCGACATCACCATGTCGACATAGACGGCCAGCGGCAGCTCGACGACTTTCCGGACCGAGCCCAGCGGCCGCGACCAGAGATAAAGGTTCTTCACGGTCTGCATGGTGATGGTCGAGGCGCCGCGCGTCATCTCGCCGGCCAGCGCATCGTCGACGACGCCCCTCAACTCGCCAAGGTCGATGCCGCGATGGAAACAGAACTGCCCGTCTTCCGACATGATGACCGAATTCGCCAGCGCCGGCGCCACATCGTCGATCGAGACCCAGCGCCGGTCATAGCCGGAAAACGTCGCCAGATCCTTCAGCATCAGTGTCGATACCGGATGAACGAACGGCGGGAGATAAAGAAAGGTCAGCACCACCGGCATCAGCGCCAGCACGACGGCGACGGTGATACCGCGCCGGACCCAGTGCCGGGGCCAACGTTTGAGACCGATGCGGTTGCCGCGTTTCGGCCTCACCATGTCCAGCCCTTCGGTTTCGTAATCGACGATCGGTTCCGCCAAGCCGCTCAATCCATGCTGCTCCCTACCCCGGCATAATGGCGCTTGGCTTCTTGCGCAACGTCTGAGTGTCGGCTACCCGTCCCCGGCATGACGAAAGACGATCAAATGCCGTTCGAGGCAGCGCTTGTCGCGCGCACAGGTCCGGTCGAGGCGATGCTCAGGCGACTGCTCGACGACCGCCCGCTTTCAGGCGAGATCGCGCGGCCGCAACGTCTGATGGAGGGGATGCGCCACGGCGTGCTGAACGGCGGCAAGCGCCTGCGCCCCTTCCTGGTCATGGAAAGCGCCGCGCTGTTTTCCGCGGACGGCGAGACGGCGCTGCGCGTGGCGGCGGCGCTCGAATGCGTGCATTGCTATTCGCTGATCCATGACGATCTGCCGGCCATGGACGACGACGATTTGCGCCGTGGCCAGCCGACCGTGCACAAGGCCTTCGACGAGGCGACCGCTATCCTCGCCGGCGACGCCTTGCTGGCGCTCGCCTTCGACATCATTGCGGACGAAGCGACAATGCTGCCGGCCGAGCGACGGGCGGCGCTGGTGCTGGCGCTGGCCCGCGCTGCCGGAGCTGGCGGCATGGTCGGCGGCCAGATGCTCGATCTCGAAGCCGAGCGTATCAGGCCGGACGAGGCCGGCATAATCCGGCTTCAGGCGATGAAGACCGGCGCACTGATCCGCTTCGCCTGCGAGGCGGGCGCAATCCTTGCCGGCGCGCCAGCGGCCGACCGTGAAAGACTGGCGGAATTCGGCTCCGCGATCGGGCTTGCCTTTCAACTTGCCGACGATTTGCTCGACCTGACGGCGGACGCGCACCAGATGGGCAAGGCAACCGGCAAGGATGCAGCCGCCGGCAAGGCGACGCTGGTGGCGCTGCACGGCCCCAATTGGGCGCGGGGCCAGCTTCAGGGCCTCGTCGACCAGGCCCATGCCTTGCTTCATCCCTATGGCGACGAGGCCGTGCTTCTGAAGCAGGCAGCCGAATTCGTGGCGGCCCGCAACAGCTGACGCTGTTCCAAGTTGTACTCGCGTCCTATGGCGCGCCGTGTAGCCAAGGAGGGTTGGCGAATTGTTCCGCCAGGAAATCCACGAACACGCGCACACGCGGCGACAGGATTCGGCCAGGCGGATAGACGGCGCAGATTGGTGGTCCGTCATGATGATTGTATCCGGTGAGCAATGCGGTCAGTCTGCCTACTCTGATATCCGGTCCAACCAATATCTCCGACATACGGACGATGCCGACACCGGCGAGCGCCAGCCGGCGTAGCGCTTCCGTACTGTTGGCCTCTATCGGGCTGCGGATACGCATGCTTTGCGGACCGTCCGGGCCATCGAATTCCCAGATATTGAGGCCGCCGCGTGATGTGATGCCAAGACATGTATGATGTTGAAGATCGCCTGGCGTCATCGGGATACCGTGTTTTTCGAGATACCGAGCTGACGCGCAAATGACACGGTGATTGGGCGCCAGCCGCCGCATCACCAGCCTGGAATCGCTCTGGGCGGCAACGCGCACTGCGACGTCCGTTTCCTCAGCCAACAGGTCGACAATCGCATCTGTGAACATTAGCTCGAGCTCGATGGCAGGGTAGCGATCGATGAACGCCGGTAACATCGGCACGATCAAACGATGGCCGAAGGCGCTTGGAAGACTGACCCGCAGCCGGCCGCGCGGTTCTGCGCCGGGTTGAATCGCGATTTCAGCCTCTTTGATGTCGTTCAGGATACGGCGAGCGCTATCGGCATAGGTGCTGCCTTCCGCCGTCAAGCTGATCCGCCGCGTCGAGCGTTGCAGCAATCGCACGCCAAGGCGGGACTCAAGCCGCCCGATGACCTTGCTGACGGCCGATGGGCTCAACCGCAGCCGGCGTGCCGCCGCCGAGAAATCGCCTTCCTCGACAACCGACAGGAACACACCCATCGTTTCTGGCCGGTCCATGTCATCTATTCCAACTCGTCACAGATGAACAGAAATTATCATCGATTATCGGCACGCGCGATACATAATATGATTTCCTCTTCAGCATCCAAAATACCGGCGAGGAGGTGCGATGCGTTCAGAACAGCCAAATCTCCGCGATGCTCACGAGTTGCATCGGTGGGCACGTCGCCAGCGCAGCGCCGCAATTGGCCGGTTATGTCTTCGTATTATCCGCGTGCTCAGTCGGTCACGTCAAAGGATGGGGAACCGCTCAAGGCGAAGCAACGTCCGGGCTAGCGCAACCGGCCGATCGGAATGATTTCCGGCGATGTCGGACCGTATGGCTCGCCACGCCAGTTGCCGAGCCATGCTTCGACGACCAGCCCGGTCTCGTCCAGCATCTGCGCAAGGCTTTCCTTTACCGGGAAGGCTATTTTCGATTCGGCGCTGAGCACCCGCGCGCTATCGGAGATTACGTAGTGGGTCGAGTAAGTGACGACGCCGGTAGCGGGATCGCGCCGAAAATCGTTCCACGCTCTTACAGTGCCCAATTCGGGATGACTGAGTTCCCGTTGCGACCATTCCGGCGTCCACTCGAGCCATTCCTGCGCGACTGGATTTCGCGTATCGAAGATGAAGCACCCGTCGGCAGCCAGATGAACGGCGATCGTGGCAAGCACCGCCTCTCGATCTTCTGGCGTCAGAAACACCTGGAAAGCGTGCCCGGTCAAAATCACCAGATCGAAGCGTCGTCCGAGCCGGACATTGCGCGCATCGGCCTCGACCCAGTCGACCCTCTGCCCGCCGGCTCTGCGGCGCGCGATGTCGAGCATCGCCGGCGCGGGGTCGACGCCGGTCACGCTGCGCCGATCGGCGAGCGCGGCGGCCAATTGCCCGGTACCGCAGCCGAGATCGAGAACCGAGCCCGCGTCCTTGGCAAAGCCGACGCAATAGTCGAAGTCCACGCCACCTTCGTTCTCGATATCATAGAACTGGACGAGGTCGGGATCGCTGTAAAGAAGGTCGGTCATGTGGCCTATAGCTGGAGCCAGAGAGCGGCAGAATTCGTGAATGCGCAGCTTCGGCGGTTTCTTGGCAAATCGGTCGCTACCCATCACCGATTGCGCACCACAATGCATGCACCGCCGACGCTTTGCAGTTTCTGACAGATGTTGTTGGCCTTGGCTTTGGAGTCGGCGCCGATCCGGACCGCATAGATGCCGCGCCTGCCGATCGGCGTGCGCACCCGGCTGACCACCGGATCATGCCCGCCAAGCAAATCCGGAAACCGGCGCTTCACACCATTCCATTGACTGAGCGCCGCGGCGCGGCGGAAATTGCCGGCCACCTGCACGCCCCACGGCTGGATGTTGATCGACGCCATGGCCACGGTTTGGGACTTGATGACCGGCAGCCTGCGGCAGGCGACCGCGAAGCTCGCTTTCTTGTCGAGCGGCCGGATGGTGCCGGCATAGGCGGTGTCGGTGAACCTGTCGGCTGGCTCGCCCATGATGTCCAGAACGTAGTCTTCGGTCTCCATTGGCAGGAAGCCACCGGAACTCAGCCAGCGCCAGACCCGGTTTTCACCGGCATTGTACGCGGCGGCCGCCAAGCCTAGATTGCCGAAGCCGGTTTTCATCTCGGCGAGATATTTTGCCGAGGCCGGGATAGCCTGCTCGATATCGAAGGAATTGGCAAGGCCGCGTATCTTGGCGGTGCCCGGCATGAACTGGGCTATGCCTTCGGCGCCGACCGGACTGACCGCATTGGGATCGAAGCGGCTTTCCTTCCAGATCAGCCGGGCAAAGAAGTCCTTGGGCAGGCCGTTTTGATCGGCATGGACCTCGATCAGGTTGCAAACACGGTCGAGCAGCCGCTGCTTGGCAGGGCGCGGCGGATCGGCGTGGGCGGCTGTCGCCCAGCCGAGCCCGCCAAGCAAAACCAATCCACCAAGCAAAACCGGCGTCGCCCAGGGGAAGCGCCGCATCGACCTACTCCGCCGCGGCCTTGCCAGGTTGCCCAAACCGCTGCTCGATATAATCGGCGACCATTTTTTCGAAGTCGGCGGCAATCGAAGGGCCGCGCAGCGTCGCCGCCTTCCTGCCGTCGACGAACACCGGCGCCGTCGGCGTCTCGCCGGTACCGGGCAGCGAAATGCCGATGTCGGCATGCTTGGATTCACCTGGACCGTTGACGATGCAGCCCATCACCGCGACCTTGAGGTTTTCGACGCCGGGATATTTTTCACGCCACACCGGCATGTTTTTGCGCAGATCCGCCTGAATATTCTGGGCGAGTTCCTGGAACACGGTAGAGGTCGTGCGACCGCAGCCGGGGCAGGCGGCGACGATCGGCACGAACTGCCGGAAACCCATGGTCTGCAGGAGTTCTTGCGACACCTGCACCTCGCGCGTGCGGTCGCCATTCGGCTCCGGTGTCAGCGAGATGCGAATCGTATCGCCAATGCCTTGCTGGAGCAGGATGCCCATCGCCGCGGACGAGGCG
>NZ_RZSX01000375.1:0-5838 GCF_004023105.1 Mesorhizobium sp. M5C.F.Ca.IN.020.32.2.1
TCCCCAGACCCTCCGACGGCAAGAAGATGGTGTCCTTCGACTGGGTTCCGATCCGCTACCGCAACGTGATCTCGATCCTGAAGAACCCATTCTACGCCGGCGCGTATGTCTATGGTAAGAGCGAGAAGCGCACTGAGATCGTTGATGGCCGCGTTCGCAAGAGCTATGGCCTGCATGTCGTTCAACGGCTTTCGCACCGACGCGGCGGTGGCCCGCGAAGCGCTGGAGGCGGTTGCGCCGATGGCGATCGAAGCGGCGTTGGAGGCTGAACGGATGCAACTGGAGAGCGAAGCCAAGCGGCGGCAGATGATCGAGATGGACCTGCAGCAGGCGCGCTATGAGGCATCGCTCGCCGAGCGCCGCTATGCCGCTTGCGACCCGGAGAACCGGCTTATTGCGGCCCAGCTCGAGAGGAGTTGGGAAGCCACGCTCAGGCGCGTGGAGACCTGCGAGGCCCGGCTGAGCGAAGTCCAGCGTGTGGAGCCTGTCGACGCGGTTCCGGACTTCACGGGCCTCGCCCAGGATCTCGAAGCCACCTGGAATGCGCCGGGTGTCGACATGCGCTGTCGTCAGCAACTGCTGCGCGCGCTCATCAAGGACATCGTGGCGGATGTCGATGACGATGCGCGCGACGTGATCTTGACCATCCACTGGCATGGAGGCCAGCACTCGCAGGTACGGGTTCGCAAGCCCAAATCCGGAGAGCATGGCCAGCGTACGCCTGAGGAGGCTCTGGCGATCATGCGGTCCATGGCAACCCGATGGTCGGATGCCGAAATCGCTGCCACACTCAATCGCATGGGCATGCAAACCGGTCAGGGAAAGACCTGGACGGCGCGACGCGTCCAATCGCTGCGCACGGTGCACAAGATCAGCGGCTATCGCTCTTCGACAAGAATGGCGAGTGGCTCACCATGTCGGATGCGGCCGCGAAGCTCGGCGTGTCGCACGTCAAAATCCGCCGGTTCATCAGGGATGGCCTTTTGCCGGCCGAGCAGGTCATGCGCGGCGCGCCCTACCAGATCCGCGCCAGTGACCTCGAAGACGAACGGATCAAGGCCGATTTGGCGCGCAATACTCCGAGTCGCATCCACGACGACAACCAGGAATCGCTGTTTTCCGCCATTTAAAAAGGAGGTGCATAATGAATCGGTCTTCGCAATTGGACGGATGGCGCGCTCGACGACGTTGGAGTCGATCTCGATCGGACCGTTGTCGAGGAATCTTGTCAGATCTTGCCAGCGCGAGAGCGCGTAGCGGATAGCTTCCGCCAGCTTGGTCTTCTGGCTGATAAGGGTGAGTTGCTGCCTAAGCCACGGCTCAAGGGCATTGATGACGGGACGGCTTCTCTCCTGCCGGACGGCGCGGCGTTCGTCGGCGGAACGACCGCGGATATCGCTCTCAATGTGGTAGAGTTGGGCGATGCGGGTGAGCGCCTCCGTCGCGATCGGCGCGGGCCGGACTGCGCGAGCTCATAGAAGCGGCGACGCACGTGCGACCAGCAAAAGGCCAAGCTCACGGCGTTGCGTTCGGCCAATGCCTTGTAACCCGCGTATCCGTCGACCTGCAGGGTTCCGACAAAGCCCTGAAGATGCCGGATCGGCTGTTCGGCCTTGCGGTCCGGAGCGTAGAGATAGGCGACGCCGGGTAGGTCCATTCCGCCCCAAGGTCGGTCGTCTCGGGCATAGGCGAACCAACTGCCCCGTTTTGGTCCGCCCCCGGCCCGGATCAAGCACAAGCGCAGTGGTCTCGTCCGCGAAGAGCTTGTCTGAAGCCTTCAGCCGCTCGAACAGCCGCTCATGCACAGGGCGAAGCAGGAAAGCTGCCTTGCCCACCCAGTCGGCGAGTGTCGAACGGTCGAGATTGACGCCCTGGCGGGCGTAGATCTGGGCCTGGCGATATAGGGGAAGGTGGTCGGCATACTTCGACACCAGAACATGAGCCACCGTGGCCTCTGTAGGAATGCCGCTTTCGACGAGACGTGCCGGCGCTGGCGCCTGCACGACCACCTCTTCGCAGGCCCGACACGCATACTTCGGTCGACGGGTGACAATCACCCGGAACTGGGCGGGCACGATGTCGAGACGCTCGGAGACGTCCTCGCCCATTACATGCAACTGGCCTTGGCAGCACGGACAGATCTTGTCGGCGACGTCGATTACCTGCTCGACGCGCGACAGATGGCCGGGCAACGAGCCGCGGTTGGCGCGACGCTTACGAGCCCTGGCATCACGCTTTGAGGGGTCCGCGGCTTCCGCGCTGGCGAAGCCCTCCGCCTCTACCTGCTCGGCTTCCTCCAGCCCCAGAAGCAGCTGGTCCTCAGGCAGGCTCTCCGCCCTTCGCCCGAAGCGATAGCGCTGCAACTCCTTGATGATTTGGCGGAGCCTCTCATTCTCCGCACGCGCGGCCAGAAGCATCGCCTGAAGCGCATGAGGATCGTCGGGTAGGGCAGCGGCCGCGTCGGTCACGAAGCGGATTCAAGCATGGATTCCAGTGATTTGGCAATAATGCAATGGTCAGCTCGCCGTCGTTGGAACACGCATCTCGCGCGTCTCGTGCACCCGCCGCCAGTCGAGGCCTTCCAGGGGTGCCTGCAACTGTGCCGCCGTCAGTCGCACGACACCATCGGTAATGCCCGGCCAGCAGAACTTGCCATCCTCCAGCCGCTTGGCGAACAAGCATACGCCCGTGCCGTCGAAGTAGACGAGCTTGATGCGGTCAGCCCGCGTGGCCCGGAACACGTAGACCGTGCCCGAGAACGGATCCGCGCCCATCGCCTCGCGCACGAGCGCTGCCAGAGCTTCCGCTCCCTTGCGGAAGTCGACCGGCTTCGTCGCCACCATGACCTTGACCGCTCCCATTGGCCCGATCACGACGTTGCTCTCAGCGCACGGATCACCGCTGCAACCGTCTTCGAATCCGCCCCACGACCCACCCTCATTGCGATGCCGTCGATCTCGAGCTCGATCACACCAGCGTCTCGAGCCGGCTCCCGCTTTCTAGGCTGTGGCCGATGCTTCGCCGCAGGCTTCGGAAGCGCTGCCGTCACCACCGCCGGCACGAACATGGATTCCGATATCGCTGTCTCCCCCATCGGCCGGCGAGCAGCCCGACGCCAGGTGAACAATTGCTGCGGGGCAAGTCCATACCGGCGTGCCACAGCACAAACCGTCTCGCCCGCCTCGTCGCTCTCCGCCACTATCCGGGCCTTCTCCTCCGGCGGCCACTCACGCCGCCGACCCGAACAGTGAAGATCTCCAGCCGACGGACCGGCATCCTCGTCCTTGGACTTTGTGATTTTTCGTGGAATGAGGACCCTGTTTGAGGGGTGATTTTCGTCCAAACGGGACCCCTTAACGTGGGGTCATCAAGATGCCTCCGGTTTGATCGGAGGCATTTGCGTTTTGGATGTTGGTTGTGGAGACGATTGCAAAGATTCGCCGGCTGTCGCTGGTGCAGGGGAAGTCGATCAAGGCGATTTGCCGGGAGTTGAAGATCTCCCGGAAGGTGGTGCGCAAGGTCCTGCGTTCGAGCGAGACGGAGTTCCGCTACGAGCGCAAGCATCAGCCTTATCCCCGGATGGGAGCCTGGCGTGAGAAGCTGGATCTGCTGCTGTCGGCAAACGCGGCCAAACCGCAGCGGGAGCGGCTGACGCTGATCCGTATTTTCGAGGAGCTTCGCGGCCTCGGCTATGACGGCAGCTACAGTTCGGGGTGGCGGCATGCTCAGAGCTGGGCGGCGGATCGCGGCAGCGCCGTGGCCGAGGCCTACATTCCGCTGAGTTTTGCACCTGGCGAGGCCTACCAGTTCGACTGGAGTCACCGAGATCGTCCTGCTCGACGGCGTGACGGTGACAGTGAAGGTCGCGCACATGCGGCTCTGCCACAGCCGCATGTTCTTCGTGAGGGCCTATCCGCGCGAGACGCAGGAGATGGTGTTCGACGCGCATGACCGGGCGTTCGCCTTCTTCCGTGGCGCCTGCACGCGCGGCATCTACGACAACATGAAGACGGCGGTGGACGCGATCTTCATCGGCAGGGATCACCGCTACAACCGCCGCTTTGCGCAGATGTGCGGGCATTACCTTGTCGAGCCGGAGGCCTGCACACCGGCGGCCGGCTGGGAGAAGGGGCAAGTCGAGAACCAGGTCGGGCTGGTGCGCGAGCGCTTCTTCACACCGAGGCTGCGCTTCAAGACGTTGGAGGATCTCAACGGCTGGCTGGCCGACAAATGCGTTGCCTAATGCCAAGGCGCGTCGGCATCCCGAACAGGGTGAGCGCACGATCTGGGACGTACTCGAAGAAGAACGCGCCAGCTTCATTCCCTATGCCGGTCGCTTCGACGGCTACCATTGCATTCCCGCGTCGGTGTCGAAGACCTGCACGGTGCGCTTCGACAACAACAAATACTCGGTGCTGTCGAGCGCCGTCGGCCGGCCGGTCGAGATCCATGCCTATGCCGACCGGATCGTCATCCGCCAGGATGGCGCGGTCGTCGGCGAGCACGCACGCTCTTTCGGCCGCAACGAGGTCGTCTACGATCCCTGGCACTACGTGCCGGTGATGGCCCGCAAACCGAACGGCCTGCGCAACGGCGCGCCGTTCCGGGCCTGGGTTCTGCCGTCAGCCATGGAGAAGGTGCGCCGCAAGCTCAAGGCTGCCGATGACGGCGACCGGCAGATGGTGTCGATCCTCACTTGCGTGCTGACCGACGGATTGAACGCGGTCGAGACGGCCTGTCAGGAAGCGCTCGAGCATGGTGTCTCATCGGCGGCGGTGATCCTCAACATCCTGGCCCGCAGCCGCGATCCGGCGCCGGGCACGATCCTTTCCATTCCACAGGCCCTGACCCTAGCTCACGAGCCGGTCGCCGACTGCGCCAGCTATGACAGTCTCAGGAGGACAAACGGAAACGCACCGAGGTTCTGGAACTGATGGGGGCGCTGAAGCTCTACGGAATGCGCAGCGCCTATGACGAGATCATGGGCGTCGCCATCAAGCGACGGCACGAGCCGCCCAGGATTGTCGGTGATCTCTTGCAAGCCGAGATATCGGAGAAGCAGGCCCGCTCCATCAAATACCAGTTCGCCGTCGCCAAGTTGCCGCTGGCCAAGGACATCGACGACTTCGACTTCGCCGACACGCCGGTCACCGAACCCCTGATGCGCGATCTCGCCCGGCGGCGCCTTCGTTGCCGATCAGCGCAACGTCCCGCCGCATCGGCCGGATCTCGCTGTGCGGTGATGGCAACGTCTTTCGCGGGGTCTTGCTTGCCGGAATGTCGATGGTCGCGGTGTAGGCCAGCGCCACGACCGGGCCGACACCGGGGATCGACATCAGCCGGCGGCAGACCTGATCATTCCGGACGATCACCAGAAGCTTGCGGTGAAGGGCGGCAGGATTCCGGCGCAGCTTGCTGCGCGCGTCGAGCAGCGGTTCGATGATCTCGGCCAGATCGGGCATGCCATCGACGAGTTCACGGATACGTTGTTCGAATTTGACGGCACCGACCATGCCAACCTTGAGCCCGAAGTTGCGCAAGAGCCCGCGGATGTCGTTGTCAATGGCGATCGCTTTTTCCTGCAGCAGCTTGCGCGCCGTCAGCAGCGCCCGGCGCTTCTGGCTTGTCATTGTCTTCACATGCACCGGGCGGAACAGATTGACCCGCATCATCTGAGCGATCCCGCGGGCATCTATGCGATCGGATTTGTTCGGCTGCGCTTTCAGGAATGCCTTCGTGTGCCGGGTCTTTGTCTCTCCAGTCGATCGCTCGCCCGGAACGAGGCCGAGGTAGCCCATGAGCTGGCGAGGGCTCTCAAAACGGCTCACGTCGCCGACC
>NZ_RZSX01000376.1:0-5823 GCF_004023105.1 Mesorhizobium sp. M5C.F.Ca.IN.020.32.2.1
GTCCAGCTCGGGCCGATGCTCGACGCGGTCCTCAGCCGTCATGACTATCCCGAGCCGGTCGCCCGCCTGCTGGCGGAAGCCTGCGTGCTGACGGTGCTGCTTGGCACCTCGCTCAAGTTCGAGGGCAAGTTCATCCTGCAGACCCGCACCGACGGGCCGGTCGACATGCTGGTGGCGGATTTTTCCACGCCACAGGCGCTGCGCGCCTATGCTCGCTTCGACGCCGACCGGCTGGAGGCACTGACATCTGTCGGCGAGACCTCGCAGCAGACGCTGCTCGGCAGCGGTGTCCTCGCGCTGACCATCGACCAGGGTGCCCACACGCAGCGGTATCAGGGCATCGTCCAGCTCGACGGTGAGACGCTGGAGGAGGCCGCGCGCACCTATTTTCGCCAGTCGGAACAGATCCCGACCGACCTCAGACTCTCGGTGGCCAAGCTGTTGACGCCCGGTGTCGGCGGTGCCCGCGAGCAATGGCGTGCCGGTGGCATCCTTGCGCAATTCCTGCCGCAATCGGCGGAACGCATGCGCGTGCCCGACCTTCCGGGCGGCGACGGCGATCCGCGCGATGAGGTACATGATCCGGCCGACAATTCCTGGCAGGAACTTCTGGCATTGCTTGGCACCATCGAGCCGACGGAACTGATCGACCCGACGATCGGCGCCGAGCGGTTGCTTTACCGGCTGTTCCACGAGCACGGCGTCCGCGTCTTCGGCGGCGTACCGGTAGCCGACGAGTGCTCATGCTCCAGGGAGAAGATCCGCGGCGTACTCGAAGGTTTCTCAGCCGACGAGATCAGGGACAGCACCGAGGATGGCGGCATTCATGTCGCCTGCGAATTCTGCTCGAAGCAATATGACTTCGATCCGGCGGAGTTTGCCGCGGCGCAGTAGACCATGATCCCGACCGAAGGTCCGCGCATCGAAAAGTGGAAAGCGTTTTTGCTTCGCTGACCTTCGGTTCGGAAAAGGTCCTGGTCTAAGAGTTAGAGCCCATCCCGACTCTATCGGGATGGATCAGGTCTAGCTGGTCAGTTGACGGTGCGCCGCGTGCCCGGCAGATCGAGCGAAAAGGCGGGGATGGCGACGTCGAACGTCTCGCCTCGCTTGTTGCGCATCGTATAGTGGCCGACCATGATGCCGGACGGCGTCGAGAGCGGGCAGCCAGACGTATATTGATAACTGTCGCCGGGGTTGAGTTCGGGCTGGTCGCCGACAACGCCGGCGCCGCGCACTTCCTCGACCCGGCCGGTGCCGTCGGTGATGTGCCAATAGCGTGACAGAAGTTGTACGAATTCATCCGACTGGTTGTCGATGGTCACCTGGTAGCCCCAGACATAGCGGTTCTCCGACGGGTCGGAGCGATCTTCCAGATAGAACGGCCTGACCTGTACTTCGATGTTGCGCGTAACGGCGCTGTACATAGCCTACTCCACAATATGCAGACGGAACTTTCGACGCTCTCCGCAGTTTGGTCAACGGGGCGCTTCCGTCGTTGCCCGACTCGTTTGCGCGCAGGTGCCGAAGAACAATGTCATTTAAGTGACACATGACAATGATGGTGTGCAGGGCCGGGCGACTCAGCATTCCGTCGAACTGTTGAAAACGGCTATCATGCGGCCGGCTTTTCTGGAGTGACCAGATATCGATGGAACTGACAGTCACAGCCGCCTTGCTTTCCACAGCTCTGCTTCTCGTCAATCTTGCCAGCATCCTGCTCGCTTCGTTGAAGCTGAAGCGGCCTGGCAGGATCGCGCCGCCAGCCGGCAAGGCGCCTCCGGTGTCGATCGTCGTGCCGTCGCGCGGCGTCGAGCCGTTTGCCGAGGAGACGCTCGAGCGCGCCTTCTCTCTCGACTGGCCGTGCTATGAACTCATCTTCTGCGTCGCCCATGCCGACGACCCGGTGGCCAGGCCGGTCACCGATGCGATTGCCCGTTTTCCGGCCGTGCCGGCCCGGCTGCTCGTCGGCGACGACCGCATCAGCGGCAATCCGAAACTCAACAATTGCGTGAAGGGCTGGGAGGCGGCGCGCCACCGCTGGGTCATCCTTGCCGATTCCAACGTTCTGATGCCGAGGGATTATGTCCAGCATCTGATGGCGGCATGGCGGCCGGACACCGGCCTTGTCTGCTCGACGCCGATCGGCTCGCGGCCGGACGGGTTCTGGGCTGAGGTCGAATGCGCCTTCCTCAACACGCTGCAGGCGCGCTGGCAATATACCGGCGAGGCGATAGGCCTTGGCTTTGCCCAAGGCAAGAGCATGTTGTGGGACAAGCCCATGCTCGACGCCAATGGCGGGATCCGTGCGCTTGCCGCCGAGATCGCCGAGGATGCCGCCGCGACCAAGCTGGTCAACGGGCTTGGACTGCGCGTCAATCTCGTCGCCTCGCCCTTTGAGCAGCCGCTCGGTTTTCGCACGCTCGGCGAAATCTGGTCGCGCCAGGCCCGCTGGGCACGCCTGCGTCGCGTCACCTTCCCACTGTTCTTCGCACCCGAAATACTGGTCGGCGCGGCGGTGCCGCTGGCGCTTGCGCTGGTTGCTGCGGCCGGCGCCGGCTTCAGCCTGTCGGCGACCGCCCTCGTTGTGCTGGTAGTCGCCTATCTCCCGGAATGCGCTCTCGCCTCGGCCAAGAGCTGGCACCTGTCGCTACGCATGGTCCCGGCGATGATGGCGCGCGATTGCATCTTGCCGATTGTCTGGGCGCGTGGCTGGCTCAGCGGTGCCGTCGACTGGCGTGGCAACACGATGACCATCCACACCAGCGCCGTTGCGGAATTGGAAGAGACCCCGTCGGGCGCCTGACCGCGCCTGATTTTGACGATTCGAGCGACACCGCCCAGTGCACTATCTGGCGGCTTTCAGGGCCTGCTCGATGTCTTCGAGCAGGTCGTCGGTGTCCTCCAGGCCGACGGACAGCCTGAGCGTGCCTGGCCCGATGCCGAGTTCGGCGCGCGCCTCGTCGCTCAGATTCTTGTGTGTCGTCGTCGCCGGATGGGTGATCAGGCTCTTGGCGTCACCGAGATTGTTAGAGATCAGCACGATATCGAGCGCGTTCTGGAAGGCGAAGGCCGCCTGCTTGCCGCCCTTGACGTCGAGGCAGATCAGCGTCGAGCCGCCCGACATCTGCCTCTTGACGACCGCCGCTTGCGGGTGATCGGCGCGGCCGGGATAGATGACGCGGGCGATTTCCGGCCGCTCGGCGAGGAAGTCCGCGATCCGGCCGGCACTTTCCGTCTGCTGGCGCACGCGCAGCGGCAGCGTTTCCAGGCCCTTCAGCAGCGTCCAGGCGTTGAACGGCGACAGGCTGGGACCGGTGTGGCGGAAATAATCGTGCAGGTTCTCGTCGATCCATTTCTTGTCCGACAGGATGACGCCGCCGAGGCAGCGCCCCTGGCCGTCGATGTGCTTGGTCGCCGAATAGACGACGATATGGGCGCCGAGCTGCAACGGCTTCTGCTGCAAGGGCGTGGCAAAGACATTGTCGACGATCAGCCGCGCGCCGATCGAATCGGCAAGCGAGGCGACGGCTGCGATGTCGACGACTTCCAGCGTCGGATTGGTCGGGCTTTCAAGGAAGAACAGCTTCGTGTTGGGCCTGACCGCCTTTTCCCAATTGGCGATTTCGGTGCCATCGACCAGCGTCGCCTCGATGCCGTATTTCGGCGCCAGCGTCTCGACCACCCAGCGGCAGGAGCCGAACAGCGCGCGCGCCGCCACGATGTGGTCGCCGGCCTTGGCGCTGCACAGCAACGCCGCTGTCACCGCCGCCATGCCGGATGCGGTGGCGCGGGCATCTTCGGCACCTTCCAGCGCACACATGCGCTTCTCGAACATGTCGACCGTCGGATTGGCATAGCGCGAATAGATGAAGCCCGGTTCCTCGCCCTTGAAGCGGGCCTCCGCCGCCTGCGCCGTATCGTAGACATAGCCTTGCGTGAGATACATCGCCTCGGAGGTTTCGCCGAAGCCGGAACGCAGCGTTCCCGCATGCACGAGTGCGGTCTGAGGCTTGCAGTTGCGCTTGTTGCTCGTCATCACCTTGTTCCAAACACCAAAAATGGCCCAAATACAAAAAAACCGGCCGCGAAAGTCGCAACCGGTCCATATGGCCTTCCGGGCCGACGGTCCTTTAGCGACTTGTTTAACGTGGCTGCAAGCCGACCGGCCAAATCACCACGGGATAACGACCCTTTAAACCCGCACCACGCTTGCGTCAATTGCCGGCATGATTAAGAGGTTTGTACCAGCGGGTTCCGCGGCAGGAACCTGCGACAAAACGAGACCACGCCCGGCCTTCGAGCGGAGCCAGACTTTGCGGCAGACAGGCATTCTTCCCGATCAGGATATTTCCGCGCTGTTCCGGTCGGGCGCGCTGAAATCGCCGCGCGCGCTCGATGCCGACCAGGTCCAGCCGGCCAGCCTCGACCTTAGGCTTGGCGACAAGGCCTGGCGGGTGCGCGCCTCCTTCCTGCCCGGCCCGAACCACAGGGTTGCTGAAAAACTCCACCGCCTGAAGCTGCACGAAATCAATCTCGCCGACGGTGCGGTGCTGGAGACGGGCTGCGTCTATATCGTGCCGTTGCTCGAGAGCCTGGCGCTTCCGGCAAACGTTTCGGCCTCGGCCAACCCGAAGAGCTCGACCGGACGGCTCGACATCTTCACCCGGGTGATGACCGATCGCGGCCACGAGTTCGACAAGATCGCTGCCGGCTACAACGGCCCGCTCTATCTGGAAGTCAGCCCGCGCACCTTTCCGATCGTCGTCCGTGCCGGCTCGCGGCTGTCGCAGATCAGGTTCCGCACCGGCAATGCGCTTTTGTCGGAAAGCGAGCTGCACGAATTGCATCGTGCCGAGACGCTCGTCGCCACCGAGCCGCCGAACATTTCCGGCGGCGGCATCGCACTGTCGATCGACCTCGATGGCGACAAGGACGGGCTGGTCGGCTACCGCGGCAAGCACCACACCGGCCTGGTCGATGTCGACAAGCGCGCCGCGCAGGATGTTGTCGATTTTTGGGAGCCGCTCTACAAGAGCGGTGCTGGCGAACTGGTGCTCGATCCCGATGAATTCTATATCCTCGTCAGCCAGGAGGCGGTGCATGTGCCGCCGCTCTATGCCGCCGAGATGACGCCCTTCGATCCGCTGGTTGGCGAGTTCCGTGTCCACTATGCCGGTTTCTTTGATCCGGGCTTCGGCCATTCGGCGGCCGGGGGCACCGGCAGCAGGGCTGTGCTCGAAGTGCGCAGCCACGAAGTGCCGTTCATCCTCGACCACGGCCAGATCGTCGGACGGCTGGTCTACGAGCACATGCTGAAGCGGCCGCAGGCGCTCTACGGCACAGATCTCGGCTCGAATTATCAGGCACAGGGCCTGAAACTGTCCAAACATTTCCGCGCCGCGCGCTGATCCCCGATCAACCAGACTGTGCTTGCCTGGCCTTGCGGGCCGTGCTTGGCTGTGCCTAACCATCAAGGTGGTTGAACCAAGGGAACAAAGAAATGCAGATTTCAAGATGGATCGCATCGGCAGCAACAGCTGCCATGCTGGTGATGGCTGCCGGGTCCTTGTCGGCGCAAGCACAGGAAAAGTTGAAGATCGCCACCGAAGGCGCCTATCCGCCGTTCAACACCATCACCGCGGATGGCAAGCTCACCGGCTTCGACATCGACATCGCCAATGCGCTTTGCGCTCAGATGAAGGTCGAATGCGAACTTGTCACGCAGGACTGGGACGGCATGATCCCGGCGCTCCAGGCCAGAAAGTTCGACGCCATCATCGCGTCCATGAGCATTACCGAGGAGCGCAAGAAGCAGGTCTCCTT
>NZ_RZSX01000377.1:0-5801 GCF_004023105.1 Mesorhizobium sp. M5C.F.Ca.IN.020.32.2.1
ACCCAGATCGCCCATGATTCCGGCTACCCGGGCACGCCGGTGCTGTTTTCCTGGGCGTCGGGCGCCAAGACCAGGGACTATGTCTACGACAGGGAAAGCGCCAGTGCTGCCCGCGACCAGCTGGAAGTGACGCTGAGGATGCTCGCGCAGACCGGCGCGCGGCGGATCGACATCGTCGCGCATTCGCTGGGAACCTGGGTTACCATGGAAGCGCTGCGCCAGCTCGCCATCAACGGCGACCGCGATCTCGGCGGCAAGCTCGGCGACGTCGTGCTGGCCTCGCCCGACATCGATGTCGACGTGTTCAAGAGCCAGATGCGCCGCTACGGCAAGCCGAACAAGCCATTCATCCTGCTCCTGTCCGACGACGACCGGGCGCTGCGGCTCTCCGGCCTGATCGCCGGCTCGCGGCCGCGCGTCGGCGATTACAAGGACGCCGCCGACCTCGCCGACTATGGCGTGAGCGTTGTCGATCTCTCCAGCGTCAAGGGATCGGACCGTTTCAACCACACCAAATTTGCCGACAACCCCGAGCTGGTGAAGATGATCGGCCAGCGGCTGCGCGAGGATGACGGATTTGCCAGCGACCGCGAGGTAACCGACCGCATCAGCCTGCTCGGACAGTGAGGTGCGTTCCACGCCCTGTTACTTTCGTTGTGCGTGTTCACGGTTGCGGCACCATCGAATCACTTTCAACTGGACCGGGCCGGACCTTGGCTTTATCGAAATAGCGAGCGACGTCACCAGCTTGACGTCCCCCTTGCGGGAGTCTGCGTGACCGTGCGTTCGAAGATTTTTCTCGTCGTAGCGTTTGCGCTCGCCGTTACCGGCTGCGCCGGTGGGAAAACACACGACCTTCTCAACACGACGGCTGTCACAGTGCCTGCCTCCGACATCGCAGCCACGCATGAGATATTCGTCGCCACCACCCGGAAAAAGGCAACGAAAGATCCGCGGCAGGTGTTCGACGGTGACCGTTCACCGACCACCAGTTTTGCCAGTGTCGAGGTCACCGTTCCGAAGGTCCATCAGGTCGGCGCCATCGAGCGGGTCAGGAGCTCCGCCAACAGCAACCCGGCGAAGGATTTCACGGCAACGGAGGTCGAATTCTACGAAGGCGCCCCGCAATTCGCCAAGGCGGTCGGCGCCGACATCGCCATGCGCGGCGACCGCGCGCTGGTCTTCGTGCACGGCTTCAACAACGGTTTCGACGACGGCATCTATCGGCTGACGCAGATTGCGCACGACACGAAATATCCCGGCACGCCGGTGCTGTTCTCATGGGCGTCGAGCGGCAAAACCACGGGCTATATCTACGACAAGGAAAGCGCCAACGCTGCGCGCGACGATCTCGAAGAGACGCTGCGTATGCTGGCCAAGACGAAGGCCAAGAGCATCGTCATTATCGCCCATTCGATGGGCACCGGGGTGAAAATGGAAGCGTTGCGCCAGCTTGCCATCACCGGCGACCGCGATCTCAGCGACAAGCTCGGCTACGTCATCCTGGCCTCGCCCGACATCGATGTCGATGTGTTCAAGAAGCAGATGATCCGCTACGGCAAGCCCGACAAGCCTTTCGCCATCCTGCTTTCGGGCGACGATCGCGCCCTCAGACTCTCCTCCTTGATCTCCGGCGACAAGCCGCGCGTCGGCGACTATGGCGACGCGGCCGACCTCGCCAGCTACGGCGTGTCGGTGATCGACCTGACCAAGACAAAGGGCGGCGACCGTCTGAACCACGCCAAATTCGCCGACAACCCGTTCCTGGTGCAGTTGCTCGGCGACCGGCTGCGCGCCCCGGCCGGCCTGGCATCGGAGGAAGCCAATCCGGCGCAGCCGATCGACAATCTCGGCCAGGGCATCGGCAAGGCCGTCGGCTCGGTTGCCGAGATCGTCATCACCACGCCATTCAGGGTGCTGACCATCGCCACCGGCGGATGAGCAATTTGGGCTCGCCCTTGGTCGTTGTCAGACGAACAGGTCGACCTTTTGGAACGTCGTCACGTCGATCAGGCCGACATCGGAAATCCTCAGTTCCGGGATGACGACCAGCGCCAGCAGCGAGTGCTGCATATAGGCGTTGTTCAGCGAACAGCCCATCTTGCGCATCGCCTCGGTGAGCTTGTCGGCCTTGGCCGCGACGATTTCGGCGCGCTCGTCCGACATCAGCCCGGCGATCGGCATTTCGACCAGCGCCAGTTCCTTGCCCTTGGAGAACAGCACGACGCCGCCACCGACCTCACCCAGCCGGTTGACGGCCAGTGCCATGTCCTGCTTGCTGGTGCCGACGACGATGATGTGGTGCGCATCATGCGCCACGCTGGAGGCTATGGCGCAGTCGCCCATATAGCCGAAGCCGGAGACGAAGGCATTGGTGACGCCGCCCGTGCCCTTGTGGCGTTCGACCAGCGCGATCTGGCAGACGTCGTTGCGACGGTCCATGGCGACCAGACCGTCCTCCACCGGAAGATCGGCCTCGAGCGCGCGCGTCGGCGCCTGGTTCTCGATCACGCCGATGACCCGCACCCGCACCTCGTTGGCGCCCATGGGTGCCACGATGTCGAAATCCCCTGACTTGAGCTTCCTGCCGAGCTTGACGGTGTTCTTCGACGTCTTCGGATAGTTATAGGCCGGAATGTCGATTTCGAGCTTGCCGCCCTTGGCCAGCCTGACGCCGCGGCCATAGACCTCATCGATGGTCATTGCGGCCAGATCGGAGACGATCAGCAGATCGGCAGCCCGCCCCGGCGCGATCGAACCCAACTCGCGCTCCAGCCCGAAATGCTGGGCGGTGTTGAGCGTCGCCATCTGGATCGCCGTCACCGGCTTCAACCCCTGGCTGATGGCGTGCCTGACCACCCGGTCCATATGGCCTTCATGGACAAGCGTGCCGGAATGGCTGTCGTCGGTGCACAGGATGAAATTGCGCGGATCGAGTCCGCTCTCCGTCACCGCTTTGATCTGCGAGGCGACGTCGTACCAGGCCGAACCCAGCCTCAGCATCGCCCTCATGCCCTGGCGGACGCGGGCGATGGCGTCCTCGGCGCGCGTGCCTTCGTGGTCGTCCTCGGGGCCGCCGGCGACATAGCCATGGAACGGCAGGCCGAGATCGCGCGAGGCGTAATGGCCGCCAACCGTCTTGCCCGCCCTCACCGTCGCGGCGATCTCGCCCGATATCACCGGATCGTTGGCCGCGACACCGGGAAAATTCATCACCTCGCCAAGTCCGATGATGTTTTCCCACGCCATCGCCTCGGCGACATCGGCGACCGTCAGCTCGGCGCCGGCATGCTCCAGCCCAGGTGCGGAGGGCACGCAGGACGGCATCTGCACTAACACGTTGATCGGCATGGCGACGGCCTCGTCATGCATCAGCCGCACACCCGGCAGGCCGAGCACATTGGCGATCTCGTGCGGATCGATGAACATCGAGGTGGTGCCATGCGGGATGACCGCGCGGCAGAACTCCGTCACCGTCACCATGCCGCTCTCGACATGCATATGCGCGTCGCAGAGACCCGGCACCAGATAGCGTCCGCCGGCGTCGACCACCTTGGTGCCCTGCCCGATGGCGTGGCCGGCATTCGGTCCGCAATAGGCGAAGCGGGCGCCGGCAATGGCAATGTCGGTGCCGGCGATGATCTCGCCGGAGTGAACGTTGACCCAGCGCCCGTTGCGGATGACGAGATCGGCGGGCCTCCTGCCCATCGCGACGTCGACCAGATGCGTGGCCGCCTCGGCCCAGGGTTTTGGTTTCGTTGCGGTCTTCGCCATGAAGAGACTCCTGTTTTCCCGACTGTGCCAAGCCGATGGCGTTTTGACCAGCGAGATCGGCGGATTGCCTGAGGGCTCCTCGGCCTTAACATCGACCGTGATTTTCGCGTCTGTTGCGAGCTCGCGATTCGTTACTTTGTGACGGCATTTATGTTATAGATTTCGCCAGGCGCTGATTTGCGCCAACGACCCGCCGCCGAGGCGGGTTTTTTGTTTCGGCGCCGTCCACGGCAAAGTGCCCAAGCGGAATACGATTCCGTTTGCGGCAAATCAGTTTGCCTCCCGTTAGCGCATCTTTCTGAATCGACGTTCGGGAAACCGCAGACACCACTCGAAGACTCAGATCAGAACTGGAAGTGCCTGATCCGGCCGCTCAGAGGGTCTCGACGTCCACCATTCGAGCCTGCAGGCGGTTCAATCAATTTGATCCCCGAACTGTCATTTTTTGCTCGGATCGTCCGCCGGATTGACGTAGTTGATCGTGAACGGTCCGTTGCCATGAACCTGAATAATCGTTTCGCTTGTCATCCAGGCGAAGTGATTCATTCCGGCCGGCGCAACTCCGAAGCCGCCAGCGGTTAGTTCGATGCCTTTCGCCTCGTCGAACTTATCGCCCATTCCGATATGAAAGTTGCCGGAAAGCACCGTTATGTATTCCGCGGTGGGATGACTATGTGCGGCAATTTTGTAGCCGGCGGGCGTCTTCAGTCGCAGCACATAAGGCCCATCCTTTGAGGGATCTCCAGCGATAACCGCTATGTCCGCGCCAGCGGGAATGACAGCAGGAGCAGGGCCCCATTTGATACTGTCCGCGTTCACTGGCCTATCATCGGCAAACAGAGGCGCTGTCCCAACAAGCAACAGCGCCAGAGCAGAGGCGAGCTTGAGCATGACAATCTCTCCATTGGTTCGTAGAGGACAGCGTCAAATTTCAACGCTGAATCACTCACCAATTGGAGCCTACCAATGCAGAACGCCCGAACGCATCCTCCGAACGGGGGACGCGCTTTCGCAGTGGCCTCGGAAGCCGCCGCTAAGTGTCCTCCCGCTGTTCCCTGTCGCGGCAGTTAAGAAGTTCGACCAGATCGTCGGCCTCTTCGATCGGCATGTCGATCAAGGGGACACCCACCTCGACAACCGGCAGCCCTGTGAACACATCGATGATGTCCCACGTGCCTTCAGGTGTCTTCTCAATGTCGTAGCGTTGAGTCATGGGGAGTAGTGAGCCATGGGGCTAGAGGGGAAGACCTGGCGCGTTTTACTCGATCATCGCTCGTTCGGGGTTCGGGAATGCGGAAATGGATCCCGCCCGGCCTGATCAAGCGCCTCAAGCAATGAGGCAAGGGGGCTGGGCAGTCGCAGGTCGACGGCAAGATCCAGCGCGTCGTGTAAATACCGGCGATTATCTTCGGAACGGATCAGTTGCCGAACGGCTTCGGCAACAGACTTCCCTCGTTCTGTGTCAAACTCTGCCATGTTCGGGATTCCAGTAGCTTTAGTGCGAAACTCAGCCACTACGAAATTGTTCCAGCTGGAAACGATCTTGTTTGAACCTCAGTGTTTGATTCCCTCGCTGGGAAGAGTTGCCGCCGGCCCGGTAACGGCAGCTATGCTGTTGACTTGGGCACGAATTTCGCGCCGACGATCCTGTATCCAAGGCGGGTCGCGCGTGCCATGATGCGGGCCGGAAAAAACGCTCTAGCCTTGACGGATCGGTGACGAGCCCGCCCGGCGAGGAGGGAATTGGGGACAGGCTCGGCTCCTCAGAACATGCCGGATTTCTCCGACTGGCCTCCAAACCACTGTGCCCGCGCAAAGTTCCATTGCGTGGTGATCATTTTTCCTCGCGAAAGTCCTGCAGCGAGGCACGCCGAAGGTCTTCCTGCCACGCGGGTGCTGGCGACCCGCCCAAGAACGAAGGCGACCATTTTTACATCTGCCCGATCTGTGCGCAGCCGGTCGATATGCGGGATCTCAGGCAAGTGATCTGGCACGATAAGCCGGTGCACGATCGGCTGGAGATGGAC
>NZ_RZSX01000378.1:0-5771 GCF_004023105.1 Mesorhizobium sp. M5C.F.Ca.IN.020.32.2.1
AGGTCATGCCCAGAGCGACGATGGCGACGAAGGTGACGTTACGGGTGATGTTGTAGAGGTTCTTCGTCGTGGCGAACGAATCCGTGGCGACAGACAGGAACAGGCAGGCGAGGATGACCGCGATCACCACCCAGAAGGTCTGGCTGGCAAACACCCTGGTCAGCAAAGTGTGCTGCTTCTGCGCGATCGTCTGGTCAAGAGTTACTGCCATCGTCGACCTTTATCTGCTTGCGTGATGAAACCCGATGACATCAAACCTGTTCGATGGCGCCGGTGATGAGCCCGGTGACTTCCTCGGGCGAACTCGACGCGATCGTCTTGTCGGCAACCTTGCGGCCGCGCCGCATGACGATGACGCGGTCGGCAACGTCAAAGACGTCGGGCATGCGGTGACTGATCAGCACGACCGCAATGCCCTGGTCGCGCAAATGGCGGATCAGGTTCAGCACCTCGGCGACCTGTCGGACCGAAATCGCCGCCGTCGGCTCGTCCATCAGCACGATCTTAGCCTGCGAAAGCATGGTGCGGGCAATCGCCACCGCTTGCCGCTGGCCGCCCGACATCTGCTTGACCAAGTCACGCGGGCGGGTTTCGGATTTCAGCACGGCAAAGATCTGGCCGGCGCGCTTGTACATCGCGGCGTAGTCGAGGATGCGAAACGGCCCGACGCCGCGGCGCAGCTCGCGGCCGAGATAGACGTTGGCGGCGGCCGTCAGATTGTTGCACAGCGCCAGATCCTGATGGACGATCTCGATGCCGTGCTGGCGCGCCTCCACCGGCTTGTGCAGGATCAGTTCCTTGCCGTCCATCTGCATCGTGCCGTGGCTCGGGCGGAAATTGCCGGCGATCATCTTGACCAGTGTCGACTTGCCGGCGCCGTTATCGCCCATCAGGCCGACCACCTGTCCGGCCTCGATCGACAGCGAAACGTCGTTGACGGCTTGGATGGCGCCGAAATGTTTCGAGATGTTGGCGAGTTCGAGAACCGACACCAGACTGCTTCCTCCCCGTGGTTCCGGCCAGCGGTTCTGCCGCGGCCTCGCTCTCCCCAGCCCCTCCCGGGAACAGCGCTTTCGCCCATTTACGCACATGCCCCCTTGCCGTCAACAGCGGCTTCTTTCGAAAAATCCGTTTTGTAGGACAAATAGCAATTGACGTTGGTCGCAAGCCGATATTAGCTAAGCGTCGGAGGAGATTATGCCGATCTCCTGTTCCGGCGCGCCGGCGGAATCGGCGGAGGTTTATCGGTCGAGGATCTGGCAGCGTCCGTACCGCGCTGGTCTGCGGCCGCATCTGGAAATACTTATCGGCCCGGCTTGGCGACACGAGTGCTCGCGAAACGAACCTCTGTCATCGCGCATCCGGGCCGGTCTGTGTGGCGGGCACGCCGTGTCCGTCTGTTTCAAGGGAGGACTGAAATGAGGAAATCACTATTGCTCGCTGCCGTCGCCATGCTGGCGTTGGGCGCCGGGCCGGCTATGGCCAAGAAACAGCTCGTCATCGTGGTGAAGGGGCTCGACAATCCGTTCTTCGAGGCCATCAACCAGGGTTGCCAGAAATGGAACTCGGAAAACGCCAACTCGGAATATGAATGCTTCTACACAGGTCCGGCGTCGACCTCGGACGAGGCCGGCGAAGCCCAGATCGTTCAGGACATGCTGAGCAAGCCAGACACGGTGGCGATGGCCATATCGCCGTCCAACGCGCCGCTGATCGCGCAGACGATCAAAAGCGCCAATCCGTCGATCCCCATCATGACGCTCGACGCCGACCTCAGCAAGGAAGATGCGGCGCTGCGCAAGACCTATCTCGGCACCGACAACTACCTGATGGGCTACAAGATCGGCGAGTATATCAAGAAGGCCAAGCCGGATGGTGGCAAGATCTGCACCATCCAAGGCAATCCGGCGGCCGACAACATCCTGCGCCGCGCTCAGGGCATGCGCGACGCGCTTACAGGCCAGAAGGATCTCCCGGCGCTCGCCGGCGAGGGCGGCTGGACCGAGGTCGCCGGCTGCCCGGTGTTCACCAATGACGACGGCGCCAAGGGCGTGCAGGCGATGACCGATATCCTCGCCGCTAATCCCGATCTCGACGCTTTCGGCATCATGGGCGGCTGGCCGCTGTTCGGTGCGCCGCAGCCCTATCGCGACCTGTTCAAGCCGATGGCCGATAAAATCGCCAAGAACGAGTTCGTCATCGGCGCTGCCGATACGATCGGTGAGGAAGTGGCGATCGCCAAGGAGGGTCTGGTGACCGCGCTGGTCGGCCAGCGGCCGTTCGAGATGGGCTACAAGGCGCCCTCGGTGATGATTGACCTGATCGAAGGCAAGCCGGTCGCCGATCCGGTCTTCACCGGTCTCGACGAGTGCACTAAGGATACGGCCGACACCTGCATCCAGAAGTAGGTTCGCAGTTTCGGGGCGTCCGATCGACGGGCGCCCCGTCACACCGGTTCACGAAAACCTACGAGGTGAGATTGCTGGGGCGAACCGCTCCTGCTTTGCCGCGCCTTGAGTTCAGCATGTGCCGGGGAACATGGATGTCGGACGCAAGATCGAAAAAGCGACTTACCACGGTTAATGCACGGGCCAAGGTCAAGGCACAGGCTGCCCGTCCGCCCGGCGCGCGCCGTACCGATGCGGCGCTGATCCCCGGATCGAGCGTGCACGCGTCGCTGGCCAACGAGATCGGCCTCAGGATCGTTCGCGGCGACTATCCGCCGGGAGCCATCCTGCCCAACGAGGCCAAATGGTCCGAGACTTTCAACGTCAGCCGCTCGGCGGTTCGCGAAGCGATCAAGATGCTGATGGCCAAGAGCCTGCTGGCTTCACGCCCCAAGATCGGCAGCTGGGTCGAGCCGAAGGAGCGCTGGAACCTGCTCGATCGCGACGTGCTGGCTTGGTACGCGACGTCGCCCGACCGCGAAGTGTTCCTCAGAACCGTGCAGGAGTTCCGTCATATTATCGAGCCGGAAGCCAGCGCCTTTGCCGCGATCCGGCGTAGCGACGAGCAGATGGCCGAGATCAGCCAGGCCTGCCGGGAGATGGGCCAAGCGACGACGCTGCAGGAGCGCACCCGCGCCGATACGCGTTTTCATCTCGCCATCCTGCGGGCGTCGGGCAACGACCTCCTGGTACCGCTCGGCGTGCTGATCGAATCCGCGCTCGACCACCTCTTCGTTTTCGTCACCCGCGAAACCAGCGACCAGCCTCGAGCGCAGGCGCTGCATGAGGCGATCGAGAAGAACATCCGGCTCCAGCGGCCGGCTGCAGCCCGCACCGCAGTGCACAGACTGCTCGCCAATACCGACGACGTTATCGGGCGGTCGCGGCGCTAGAACGGTCCTTAAACCTCTTGCCGCTTGCCGTCCTTGCTCGGTGTCAGGTCGACGCCGTTGACCTTGCCGATATGCGTCGCCAGCATCGGCACATATTGATCGGCCGGCCCAGCGGCGAATGCGCCGGCGAATGCGTTCTTAGTGGCATTGCCAAGCGGGTTGGCGATGCCGGCAGCACCCGCCATCGATTCGAGATAGGTGAGGTCCTTGAAGGCGTTGGCGATGGTGAATTTGTGCGCATCGCGGTCGCCTCCCAAGGTCCAGCGCATAAAGGTCTGGTAGAAGCCGCAATCCATGCGGCCGTTGCGGATAACGCTGTCAAAGCGCGGCGGCGAGATGCCGACCTTCTCAGCCAGCGCCAACGCCTCGGAATAGATCGCCGCATAACCCAGCGAAATAAAATTGTTTAGCAGCTTCATGCGGTGGCCATCGCCGGTGTTGCCGATGTGGACGATGCGTCCGGCCCAAGTGTCGAGCACCGGCTTCAGTCGGGCAAAGACCCCGTCGGACGCGCCGACCATGGCGTCGAGCGTGCCTTCCCAGGCCTCCTTCGGCGTGCGGCTGAGCGGGGCATCGACATAGTCGACGCCGAGCGCCTTGAGTTCGGCGGCAAGCGCTACGGTCGAGGTCGGGTCCGAGGTCGAGCAATCAACGACCACCGAACCCTTCTTCAGGCCTTCCTTGAGGCCGCCGGGCCCGCGGATGATGGCTTCGACCTCGCGCGAGCCGGTGACGCAGATGAAGACGATATCGGATGCCACTGCCACGTCGCGCGAGGTCGCGGCTTCCTCCGCACCCCGGCCGAGCAGGTCTTCCGCCGGAGCGCGGTTCTTGCGGCCGAGGAATGTCAGCGAATAGCCCTTATCGACGATGTTCTTCGCGATCCCGTGCCCCATCAAGCCCAGTCCGATGAAGCCGATCTTTTCGCTCGCGGCGGTGGTGTTCATGTCCGTGTAATCCTGTGTTGCGGTCTCGATGACGGCGCTGCACTTTGGCAGGCGAATTGTTGAAGCGGGTTTTTGCCGCAAGCGGTCGGTAGACGATTGCAGAGTTCGATATTGTCTGACAATACACATGAATTCCAGGGAATGTGGAGAGCAAAATGACGAAGCGGATCATGTTCACCGGCGGCAGCGGCAAGGCCGGGCGTCATGTCGTGCAGTATCTGGTCGAGCAGGGGTGCCAGCTGCTCAACATCGATACCAAGCCGCTCGACAATCCCAAGGTGCGCACGCTGATCACCGACATCACCGACAGTGGGCAGGTGTTCAACGCGCTGTCGAGCTATATGGGCCTGCATGAATTCGACCCGTCGCTGCGCGCGCAGCCGGTCGACGCCGTGGTGCATTTCGCGGCGATCCCGCGCATCATGATCACGCCCGATAACGAGGTGTTCCGTATCAATGCGCTCGGCACCTATAATGTAATCGAGGCGGCGGTGAAGCTCGGCATCCGCAAGGTGGTGATCGCCTCCAGCGAGACGACCTATGGGCTGGTCTTCGCCAACGAGCCGCGCGACCCGACGCATTTCCCGCTCGACGAGGAGTACGATGTCGACCCGATGGACAGCTACGCGCTGTCCAAGATCGTCAACGAGAAGACGGCGCGCGCCTTCGCGCTGCGCAGCGGCATCGACATCTACGCCTTGCGCATCGGCAACGTCATCGAGCCGCATGAATATTCGCTGTTCCCGAAATGGTTCGCCGATCCGGGTTTCCGCAAGCGGATCGCCTGGAGCTATATCGACGCGCGCGACCTCGGCCAGATCACGCTTCGCGCGATCGAAAAGGATGGGCTCGGCTATCAGGTGTTCAACGCAGCCAATGACGACACCTCGTCCGATCTGCCGACGGCTGAACTCTTGAAGCGGTTTTATCCCGGCGTGCCGGTCAACGTTGAGCTCGGCGAATACGAGACGCTGCTTTCGAACCGCAAGGCGCGGGATGTGCTCGGGTTCCGCCCTGAACACAGTTGGCGGAAATACGTCAAGTCGGCATGACGGGGTCGATGCACCCGGGCTGATCTGTGCACAGAAGCAGGCTTTGCAGCCCGAGGCTTGTCCTGTGCTTGACAGCTTTCGGAATCCGGACTTTGTGAACGCATGCGGGACGGCAAGCCGAATAGGGGAAAAACACCGGCCAAGGCGGCGTCCGCCGAGCGCCCGGCTGTCGTCCGCCGTGCCGATGCGGCGCGTATGCCTGGGTCGAGCGTGCATGCGTCACTAGCCAACGAGATCGGTCTCAGGATCGTGCGCGGCGACTATCCGCCGGGAACCATCCTGCCCAACGAGGCCAAATGGTCCGAGACTTTCGACGTCAGCCGCTCGGCGGTGCGCGAAGCGATCAAGATGCTGATGGCCAAAAGCCTTTTGGCGTCGCGTCCGAAGATCGGCAGCTGGGTCGAGCCGAAAGAGCGCTGGAACCTGCTGGAC
>NZ_RZSX01000379.1:0-5752 GCF_004023105.1 Mesorhizobium sp. M5C.F.Ca.IN.020.32.2.1
GCACCCGCCGCCTCGATTACTTCGAAGGCATGAGCGGCTTGGTCGGTCGGAATGTAGATCTCCCAGCCCAGCTCGCCGACACAGGCCACTCTATGGGCCCGCGCCAGACCCATCCCGATCTCAATCTCCTGCCAGGTGCCGTAGGGGTTGTTCTCGTTGGAGAAGTCATTCGGACTCACTCTGCCGAGCAGCTCGCGCGAATTCGGTCCCATCACTGCCAGGATGCTTTCCGACGCCGACACATCGGCGATGACAACGAACTCGTCGCCTAGATGCCGTCTAAGCCAAGAGAGATTGGGTTGTAATGTGAGGGCTGAGACGACCAGCAGGAAAGCAGTCTCCGTGAGACGACTCACGGTCAGATCGCTCTCGATCCCGCCTCGCTCGTTCAGCATTTGCGTATAGACGATCCGGCCAACCGGCACGTCGACATCATTGGAGCAAAGTCGCTGGAGGAAGGTGGTAGCGTCTCGGCCCTCCACTCGGATCTTTCCGAATGACGTTAAGTCGAAGATACCAACGCTTTCGCGTATCGCCAGGTGCTCTTCGCGCTGATTATCGAACCAGTTTTGGCGATACCAGGAGTATCGGTATTCACGCTCCTGGCCCTCTTTGGCAAACCAGTTGGCTCGCTCCCAGCCCACCATCTCACCGAACACCGCCCCGCGTGCCTTGAGATGTTCATGAATTGGCGAGCGTCGAATGCCGCGTGCTGTTGTCATCTGACGAGCGGGGAAGTGGTCGCCAAACGAGAGTCCCACTACCTCCGAAACCCGCTCTCTCAAGTACAAACGGTTTTTCTGTAAGGACTCCATCCGACGGATGTCCACGCCCGACAAGTCGAAGGGCGGCTCATCGTCATTCATCCACTGCGCCAGCGCCAAGCCCGCACCCCCTGAGGCAGCTATTCCTGTACTGTTGTAACCACATGCGACCCAATAGCCCCTAACGTCAGGAGCTTCGCCCAGGTGATATTGGTCGTCCGGAGTGAAGCTTTCCGGGCCGTTGAAGAAGGTACGAATACCGGCTGTTGCCAGCATCGGAACTCGCTTGAGAGCCTTCTCCACAATAGGTTCGAAATGCGCAAAGTCCTCGGACAACTGGTCGAAGCAGAAGCTTTCCGGGATGCCGTTCATCCCCCACGGCTTCGCCTTCGGTTCGACTGCCCCAAAGAGAATTTTCCCTGCATCCTCCTTGTAGTACGTATATTCGTCGAGAACTCGTAGGACCGGCAGTCGATTTAGCCCATCTATTGGCTCTGTAATCATGTAGAAATGTTCGCACGCATGCAATGGAACCGCGACGTCACTTCTGGCGCCGAATTCCCGTGCCCACATCCCCGCGCAGTTTACTACGTTATCTGTTTCAATTACCCCTCGCTCACCATCCTTCTCCCATGTCACGCCCGACACCCGTCCGTTCCTCGCCTGAACACCGGCTACCTTCACTCCCTCAAAGATTGCGGCGCCACGCTGGCGTGCGCCTTTGGCCAGCGCCATCGCGACGTTGCCTGGATCACATTGTCCATCATTAGGGAAATGAAGCGCAGCAGTGACATCAGACACATCGATATGAGGGTACATTCCCTCGAGTTCTCGCACAGAGATCTTTCGCGCCTCCACGCCGTAGGCGGGTGCGAGAGAGAGTTGCCTGTAGAGCTCGTGCTTGCGCTCTTGGGTAACTGCGATAGACAATGAGCCGACGCGGCGAAGTCCGGTTGCAATCCCTGTCTCTTCCTCCAGGCTCGAGTAGAGTTGCATTGAGTACTTGGTCAATTTCGTCATGTCGCTAGACCCGCGAAGCTCACTGAGTAATCCGGCGGCGTGCCAGGTCGTGCCGCACGTAAGTTGCTTACGCTCGAGCAGGATCACGTCCGTCCACCCTAGCTTCACTAAGTGATATGCGACGGAGCACCCCGACACGCCCCCTCCGATTATGACGGCTCGTGCTTTGGAAGGCAGTGGCTTCATTTCCGATACCTCAACCCGGCAAAATTCTGGTGCGACTATCATTGTAAGCTCCTGTTCAGTTTCTTTTCGGCACCCTCGCCAGAGCCAGGGGAGCGCGCCGTCCGCAGGTCTCTATCCCTTGTCGCCCTCGCGAAGAGTGCCCGGCCAGAGCCGCATGGCGGGCTGGCGGGCGACGGACCGCGGCCGTATGGCGCCAGGACCAGAATAGTCTTGGTCGGGCATGTAACGGCGGAAAGCACCTGTCCTGATCCGATGGCGCGCGCTTGGTCGGGCGAGCGCCATCGCAACTAAATTCTTTCCGATCCAAGTGCGGCTGTCTTCGGCGAATGAGTAGAAGGGATTGCTCTGGAAGTTGCGTTTGTGGTCAAGAACTTTCCGGTATCGTCTAGCCGTAGCCAAGCTCGGGACGTTCGACGTGCCGGCGTTACTCGATGCCGATTGGAAAGCAAACGCACCTTCTTGCGTCGGCTCGGGAATGCTCGGTGTCGCGGGGGCGAACGCATGTTCGGCGAACGTGATCATGGGATTGGTCCGTGCGGCGCGGCAGTGCTTTGGTAGATTGGGACAGCACGTGTCGTGCCAAATGAGAAAATCATTTCAGAACAATGAGTCGCTCTGACGGGATTTGTGTCTCATGTCCGACATCGTCACAGATCCGTGTGCAGACGATCGAGCGGCTGCGTCCCCAGCGCTGGACGGGGAAGCAGATCGCTGCCGAGGCGGGTGTCTCGCCGGCAATTGTCAGCCGCGTTCTACACCGGTTGGGCCTCAAGGAGCTGAGCGCCTTGGAACCCGAACCCGTTCGCCGCTATGAACGGGAGCATCGGGCAAACTCATTCATCCCCACCTCAAGAAACTTGGCCGCATCGGCTAGTCTAGGTGGGGCATCGCATCACTGGACGGCGGACAGGCACGGTCAACCGGCATCTCGGCATTGGCTGGGAGTTCGTCCACGTCTGCATTGACGGCGCCTCTCGCGTCACCTTCGTGCAGGTCATGCCGGATGAGCGCAAGGCGAGCGCCGCTGCCTCCCTGAGGCCGCCGTCGCCTATTATGCCAAGCCGGGCATCCGGGTCGAGCCCGTGATAACCGACAGTGGCTCCTCCTACCGGTCAAAGGCTTTGCGGGCAGCCTGCAAACGTCTGGGTCTACGCATTGGGGGGGTAAAACGCCGATTCCCTGCGCGAATGGACGATGAATCGCGCAAATCGGTCCAGTGAAGCTGATATAAGCGAGCGACCTCCTTGGCTCAACCAACAAATTCCACCCAACCCGCCCACCATGTTCCGGATTTCGATCGCAAGCTGTAACCGAATCAGTTCTGCCGCCGCTGTCCTGTTGCCCAACGACCAGGACCTCTGTGCGGCGCGCCCTGCGGGTGTACCTCCCCGCCGGCAGGGCGCCCTTTTTGACCCACGTAATCAGAATCATTATGGCCCGTCCGGAATCGAGGGTCTGGTAAAGGTCATCTGCACGTTCCGATGCAGATTGAGCTTAGACGCGCCCTTTACATCATTGCAGCGGGCCACGGTCGCCGGTTCCAAAGTGCGGCAACGCCGAAGATATCTTCCTTCACATCACAAACAGCAGAATAATCATTGCGGTGAATTTTATCACACCAGGTATATAAAAGGACGATACTCATACGCCATCCCCGTTCACAAGGAAAAGGCATTTTAACATTGTTGAGACGATTTGCCTGTCAAAGAAAAGAAGGCATCGCAACACTTCGTTCCGGATCACGGCGCCCCGGGTTGGGGATGAGCGGCTATCCGAATTGTTATGCTCGTGCCGACCCAAATTCCTGCAAAGGCTGGGTCAATGAAGGCTTTTGGTCAGCGCAGGATGATTTCTCCTGATTTGGACGGTGCAGGGGCGGTCATGATTTAATGCATGGAGATTCTCTGATTGAGCTGTTGAAAGACCACGAGGCGTCTGCCAGACGCCCATCGGGTGAGCCCAGCATGATTGGGATGACCGACGAAGATCGAAAGTGTGGCAGCATTCTGGAGCCTGGTCAGCCCAGCGACGCCCGCGAAGTCAATCGCGTTTGTCGGGACATACACGACGCAGCCGGAAGGCGTGCAGAAAGAGGAAGAATCGAGCGCGACGATGACGAGGGACATGCCACTTGTTTTCGAGACATTCCTTGAAAGACTGTCACAGAGTATCGATGAGACAGATTTCCGGGATGCCATGGCTGAGGCGGCCGGACGACTTGACCTAATCTCCTTTGCCTACCTCTCCTTGCCAGCACGGCCTTCCGGCAAACCGAGGCTAATTTCGAACTATCCACCCCGCTGGACCAGACAGTATCTGGAAAATCAGTATGAGAAACTCGATCCTGTGATCTTGCGTGCTCGAAATGGCGGCTGCCCGTTTCACTGGGGATCGAATTTGGGAGGCGATAAAATGTCGCCGGCTCAACAGCAGCTATTCGATGAGGCGGCTCAATTCAGCATCTGCTGCGGTTTGACGATCCCAATTGTCGATCTCCGCGGCCGCATCGCTGCGGTTACTTTTGCCGCCGATGAGCCTCGTCCAGTATTTCTTCGGGTCGCTGAGCGGTACGAACAAGCTCTTCAGCTGATGGCGGCCTGCTTTCATCGTTGCGTTCGCCGCAAACTGCCGAGCGATCGAACAGTGGATGGGATTTCGCTGACATCCCGCGAATATGAGTGCCTGCGGTGGGCAGCGCGGGGTAATTCAGCCTGGGTGACCGGCCGCATCTTGGGCATCAAGCCACGCACGATCGCTTTTCATTTGGACAATGCCAAGAAGAAGCTAGGCGTGCGAACCCAAAATCAGGCTATAGCCCTTTTGGGGTCCGAAGGGTCCTCAATTCTCTGAGAAGCTTTTTGATCTGCTTGTGCTCGGGCCATTCGATCGCGCGCTTTGTATCGAGCGTTGACTGGATGCCGAGATCTTCTGTTCCGCCGGCTCGGTCAGGGCGATGCAGCCGTATTCTTCCAGTCCGCGCCGGTGATCTTAGTCTATCGGTGCTCGAGCGGGTGTTTCGTCGCTGACGAGCTAGTCGTGCCGTTATATAGTTTTCGAGGATGGCCCGCTTGCATACCTGCCTGCCGGTAATCTCTAACCGTTGACTTAGGGCGATGGCTATCGGTTATCCGGCTTGAAAGCGAAGAGGTGGACCCTTCTGGGTCGAGCGCTGGCACGATATGGAGTGCTGCTCCGGGCTATTACCCACCCAGACAGAGCGGCACCTTCTATCACGTCAGACGCTCGGACGAATTGCCAAACCCGATTTCCTGGGAACTGAAGTGTGCTCGCCACCGGGTCCATTTTGCCGGCGCGTCTGTGGTGCAGGTCCCGATCAGCCTGACCACTGGCTGCCACAGGAACTGCCTACTTGCATGACCGAGCACTGCGCATTTGTCAGCTGGCGAACAATTCCTTGTAGCCGCTCGTCACCATCCAGTTCGCACGGTCGAGATGACTACGAAGCGCGTTCCTGGCGCGCTCCGGTTCAAGTGCCGGATCAATGCCGAGGATCAGATGGGCCATTTCCTCTTCGGGCGCCTCATCGGCTGAGGCGTCCAGGAGCCTCATATAGGTGGTAAAGTGCGCCCTGTCGTAGGCGGTAAGACGGTCAGACCAAGGGACTTCGTCGAGCAGTGTTGAGCTTTGAGTCCTATCTGTTCCCGTTGATCGATTCATGTCTGCCGCGAACCTCGCATGTTGATCGCTGGATCCAAGGCAGAATATCCCAAAATGGGATAATCCGAAACAGGGATTAGTCGCTGAGCCGGTCTCTACCTGAC
>NZ_RZSX01000037.1:0-15765 GCF_004023105.1 Mesorhizobium sp. M5C.F.Ca.IN.020.32.2.1
GCATAGTGTCGATTGCAAACGCAGGAACAGCGTAAATCGCCACGAGCGCGATCCAACTGACGATCCATCCATAGGCCACTGAGGCCTGATTTTTGTTGACTTTGACAAGCCCGAAGAAAACAAGCGCAAGAAATATTGAGACTGGCAGTGCCTCAATTTGCACTGGCTGCGTCGGAGTCAATTTCCTCAAAACGCCAGCAACCGCAGGTCCAACTAGCGCGACCAGCATCAACCTGTCCACGCTCAGGCTGCTGTTCTTGCCGATCCGACCGCTAGTAGGGCGCGGCCCAGCCGCCAGTGCTTGATTTCGGTGAGCCTCGGACTGAAGTTTCATGTCCTCGTGCTCTCCCGCTTTCGCCAAAATATGAACGGGACGGTATAGAACATTCGTCCCAGCGCGACGCCGGCTGCTCCCAGCAGCGATCCCAACGCCACAGCAGCCACCAGGTTAGCAACCGCCCCGCCAATGGTTAGCATATTTGCGAATCGCAACTCCCCTCGACCTATAAGCGAGAAGTAAGGAACGATTATCATTGCAATTGCCACATATGACAAAGTATATGAGCAATAAATAACCATAAGCTCTTGGTAAATAAAGCTTGATTGACTTAGCAGAATCACCAAAGGCGGCCCAAATGCAATTGACGCCAGCGAGAGCATTATTATTATACGCTTTATATTTGCAGAGCTTCTCAGCAAGATATTCTGAAAGCCGACCTTGTCATTTGCACGATCTAGCTTGATAAGCTCTGGCAGTATAGGCGAAAAGTATGCTCTAGGCAGTGACTGTATTTGCTGGTTCATCTCACCGCAGAGGCTCGCGACGGCAACTATTTCGGCGGACACAAAATATCCAAGCACGATACGATCTGCTGACGAGTACAAGAGAGAAGATACGTTATTTACCCATTGCAGAACGGAATAATGGACGGCCAGCGAAAGCAATCCGAGCACCTCGTGGAGGCTAAATTTTTCAATTCCCCTTGTTGCCACAAATGCTTTCACACCTCCGCGCAAGATAATACACAGGAGGTTTATAACTAAAAGCTGAGTCAATGGAAAACTTAGCATCCCGGCCGTGGCTACACTTCCAATGCTAAATAACCGCGTAGACACCTCACATAGCGCATTCTCTTTAAAACGACTTTGCGCTCTCAGTGTCGCAGCGCATATCATATCCCACTGTAATGCAATCGCAGTGAGTACAGCAAGCAAGACAAATCTTACAATATCTATATGATTTTCGGTCCAGATCAGTGGCGGGTAACTGCGAAGGGCAACACTAGACAGCGCGAACGCAATGCCACCTGAAAGAACTGAAACCGCTAAGCCGCCGAACACAATCAAGCTAATTGCCGCGGACCGCTTCGTGCGATCGACCTCGGCCGATATCAACTGAGTAGCAGCCATACCGACGCCGGGTGTTGCTGCACCAAGTACGCCCGCAAGCGATAAGTTGAAGGTCCACAGGCCATAGCCACTCAAGCCAACAGAGTAGATCAGCGGCGCAGTTAACAGCAATTGCAAAGTAGGCATACTAATTTGCTCAACCAACGCCCAAAGTCCGGGCTTTGATATACCGGATAGGCGCCCCAGAAGCGCTCCTTTTCGGCTCCTTGCTGTCAAACTTTTCTATTCTCTAGTTCGGAAGTGGGTACTGGCTTCTTCCAGGTAAATTGCATGCTATGGATGCTAGCGTCAGCCAGCCTGCGCTCATATTTTGCCAATTAGAGTTCGGTATTCGGGCGATTTGCGCACTTTGTCCTGTGCCCATTCGAGGTTTTTGACAAATATCGCGTTGCCATCCCCATCAAGCGTATCCCGCACAATTTCCCGTGTTCGAGGTTCGTACCTTATCCTGGTAAAGCCGCTCGCCGCGAGTGCGCCTCGGACAGAATCCGCAGCGAAGCCATATCTCTTTTCTTGCCCATTGACCTCCACAATCACTGCTTGCAAGCTCTCCAGCTCAAGCGTTCTACTCGCCCCAGCAAGAACGGCAGGCTCAAATCCCTCAACGTCAATCTTCATCAAAACCGGCATTCTTCCTTCCAGGAGGTCATCGACTCTTTTGACCTCGACCGGGATGAATGCCTCTCCATCAATTGCTACTCGATTTCTCGTATCAGCATTGTTGATGAACCCAATTGATCCATCTTCTGAACCTGCGCCAACATTATGGAGCTCTACACGGCTGTCGAGGAAATTAATGGCAATGTTTCGGCGCAGATGAACAAACGTGGATTCGATCGGTTCTATGCAGACACAAGGGGACCCCACTGCTCCCGCCGCCATCACGGAATAGGCGCCCACGTTCGCTCCAACGTCGACGAAGAGCTCTTCGGGACGCAAAAAATGAAGGACAAAGCCCATTTCCTCCCATTCAAGAAGGCCATTGTAAATGTTTCCGGTGGCACCGGTCATCCCGTTTGCAACTAACAAAATTGTGTCGTTCACGAATGGAACGGCAATCGAACCCAATGCCAGTCGCGAAGCGATTTGCCAACGGATAAATCGAGCCAACGCTGCGACTTTGCCATACCGATTACCAGGATGCTCAAGGATGAGCCTCATTGTCCGAATTATGTTCATGCCATGGGTCCTAGCTTACCCCTTGGAAGGAGCAATGATATGTTCTCGAATTCATCTAACCGTCTGAAGATTTTAAATTTCCTGGCAATCGGTAAATAACGTCGCCTCGGATTCACACACTGTTTCAACCTGACCTTGCGGCCCCGCTTTCCGGCGGTCGCGGACTATTTGATCGCTTGATGACGCAAAGACGCCTGCTCGAGCTTCGTACCTTCGAATTGTTGCGCTATCTTGGAAAAAGCTGTCCTAGTTTTCGGACAGGCTTTGCAACGAGGGCATAGTCTATGATGCCGGATCCAAGCCAACGGCGTCGAGACCGAAGAGCCTCTATATTGTGCTCTATATACGAGCGCAGATCCCGCGTACTGGCCCCTCCAACCATCATATCCACAAGCGTATTGTTAGTAGTCGCACAGTTGAATTGGTGGAGGTCTACCGCCCTCAGCATCCAATCGTAATCTGATGCCACTTTGAGACTGAGGTCAAATATGCCGACCGCTTCCGCTACCTTGCGCCTGACGTAGAACGTGGGATGAGCGGGCATCCAACCGGTCCGAAAACCCTTGGCGGGCCTGGGGGCGGCACGCCAACGCCGGATGACCCGCTTGTTGAAATGATCTTCAACAAAATCCAGATTGCCATGCACGATATCGGCCTGTTCGAGTTCTGCCGAAATTCGCGTCAGCACAGTATGGTCATGGAAACAATCGTCGGAATTCAGCACGCCAACTGCGTCTCCAGTATAGAGGCGCAGCCCTTTATTCAATGCATCATACATTCCACGGTCGGGCTCGCTGACCAACTGAATCTGGTCCTGAGGATAGGACCGAAGGGTTGTCAGCGTTTCGTCCGATGACCCGCCATCGACGACCACCAGCTCTTTGTCCTGATGGTCCTGGGCAAAGAAGCTATCGACCGTATGCCTGATTGTTGCGGCCGAGTTCCAGCAGACCGTCAAAACCGAGATCTTCATCTCAACTCGGTCCAGCGTTCCTTACTGTGCCGCAACGCGAATGCGATCCTCGTCCAAACGCCGGTGCTCGGATTCCCGTCTTACCGTTTCGAGATCGGACTGGACCATTTCCTGGACCATTGTGGCTAGGGAGGTTGTTGCCTTCCACCCGAGAACGCGCTCCGCTTTCGAGGGGTCGCCGATCAGAAGCTCTACTTCGGTCGGCCTGAAGTACCGCGGATCCACCTCGACCAGAACAGCGCCGGATCTTGCATCGATGCCTTTTTCGTCGATGCCGAAACCGACCCATTGGATCTCTGTCCCAACTTCGCTGAATGCAAGCTCGACGAAACGGCGGACCGAGTTCTTCACTCCGGTTGCTAGGACATAATCGTCGGGCACGTCCTGCTGAAGGATCCTCCACATGCCCTCGACATAGTCGCGGGCATGACCCCAATCTCGCCCGGCAGACAGATTGCCGAGGTAGAGTTTGTCCTGAAGGCCCAGGCTGATCGCGGCAGCTGCGCGCGTGATCTTACGCGTCACAAATGTCTCGCCGCGCATCGGACTCTCGTGATTGAACAGGATGCCGTTGGAAGCGTGAATGCCATAGGCTTCGCGGTAATTTACCGCAATCCAGTACGCATAGATCTTTGCTGCGGCATAGGGCGATCGCGGATAGAAAGGCGTCGTTTCCTTTTGCGGGATCTCCTGCACCTTCCCATAGAGCTCGGAAGTCGATGCCTGATAGAAACGCGTCCTTTTTGTCAGACCAAGCAGCCGGATGGCCTCGAGAAGGCGTAGCGTCCCGATCGCGTCCGCATTCGCCGTGTATTCCGCAGTCTCGAAGCTCACCTGAACATGGGATTGCGCCGCGAGGTTGTAGATCTCGTCTGGCTGCACTTCCTGGACTATGCGGATGAGGTTCGTGGCATCGGTCATGTCACCGTAGTGGAGCGACAGTCTTACGTTCTTTTCGTGCGGATCCTGATAGAGATTGTCGATGCGACCGGTGTTGAACGAGGATGAACGCCGCTTGAGTCCGTGGACGTGATAGCCCTTCGCCAGCAGAAGTTCCGCCAGATAGGCGCCATCCTGGCCAGTGATACCGGTTATGAGTGCGATCTTCCTAGTCATTGTGCTTCTCCGGCGATTTCTGGAACGCGATTGTGAGTGTCTGCCAAGCGAATAATATGATCCTCCCGCAATCAGTAAGCCTCTTCGGCTCTACCGAGCACCAAATCCTGTCAGCATGGTTCGGATCGTACGAAACACAATCAGCACGTCGAGCCAAGGCGAAAAATTCTTGATGTAGTAGAAGTCGTAGTGAAGTTTTTCCAGAACGTCGTCCACCGCCGCAACATGGCCCTGATTGACTTGCGCCCATCCGGTAATGCCAGGCCGGACGATGTGCCGATATCGGTAGAATGGCAGCTCAGCCTCATACCATTTCGACAGCACGAGTGCCTCCGGCCGCGGTCCGATCCAGCTCATTTCGCCGCGCAAGATGTTGAGGGCTTGCGGCAACTCATCAATCCTGGATTTTCTCAAGAACTGCCCAAGACGCGTAATCCGCTCATCGCCAGTCTTTGTGATGGCCTCTTCCTTTTCATCACCAACAGCGGCGCTGAGTTTCATCGTCCGAAATTTGTAAACCTCGTAAATATTTCCTCTGTACCCCATCCTTTTTTGTCTAAACAATGCCGGTCCGGCCGAGTCGAGTCTTATCGCCATCGCCACGAATAAAAACAATGGCGAGAAAACGATAAGGATAAACAGCGCTGAAACCCAATCAATAGCCTGCTTCATCTTTAAATAGGCATGATTTGGATTCAGTGACCCTAGCGTATTTTCTGAAAGATGCTCGATCTCTACCCTACCGGTGAGCGACTCGGTGATTTGCTTGACGTGATAGACCGGCGTTCCCGAGAGGGCGCGATCGGCGATATACCGCTCCCATTCCTCTGAAAGATCGGCTCGCAGATCCGCCACCACACCGCTAGCGTCCTCAACTACCGTCTCAGGCGAATCGACCCGATGCCAGTGCACGCCCGGTATGCTCTCTAGCCTGTCGACATCTCCGCCAGGAATTACCGCGAGTCGATATGAATCGAGCCGTCGCGTGGCAAGGCTCAAGCCAAAATACCACAGTGTCGATTGGATGAAGCTGGCAGCGGCCTGGAACCGACTATAGTCGAATCTGAAGAAGAAGATGGTGACGAACACAAGCCCATAAGTCAGGGCGAAGGTGGGCAGGATGTAGCCAGCCGCCGCGACCCCCGGAAAGTTGCCAATGCGCTTATAGAAAAAGTAACCAGACGTGTGGGCGATAAATGCAGCGAGAATAGTAACCTGCATATTTGTGGATAGGAGAGCTCCTGGACCAAATGCCATACGAATCAAAGCTGGCACGACGATAGCAGCAGTAAGGCCACCTAGTAATTGAAAGCGCATCCGGAACAAAAGATGCCTTCGGTTGGATGGATTGCGCGTGGAGGTGTTCAAGTTTGTCAGATCGGTCTCTAATGAGGTTAAACGTCAGAACTGTGAGGGTTCGTATTCATTTCGAACAGGAGGTAAAGTCTCGATCGTACCTATGCTGTCCCTATGCGCCCACGCGGTTGCACGGCGCAGCAGCGGAAGCCCTCGCTCGACGCAACTTTATGTCATCAATGGCTACCGCACTCCCGGGTGAAACCCGAGAGCCGACTCTGCAGCACTTGCACCGCATGACCCAGCGTCAATTGCGGTTATGCGATCGCGACGAGTTCCCTTGAATCTAGGTCAACAGGGATCTCGCCATTCATGATGGCAACCAGAACCCGGGCCCTTCCGGCCGGATCGAGCCGGTCAAGACGACCGATCATCTCCGCGAAGGGACCTGAAAGAATCCGAACCGAGGCGCCCGCGGTAAGGCCTCCGCTGAAATCAAGCAAGCCGTCCTTGCCGGTCAGGCCAATGAACCGCTCCACCAGCCCCGAGGGGACCGGCAAGGGCCGCTCGCCCTGCATGATGAGGGAGCGCACGCCGAACGTTCCATTGACCGAGCGCCACCGCTGCAGCGCGACATCGAGGGCGATGAACATGTAACCTGGAAAATAGGCCGCCGGCCGCGTCTCGATGCGCCGGGCATGACGTGTGGTCTTCTCGCAGCGAGGTACAAACGAGTGGAATCCTTGCATCCGGAGATGCCGTTCGGCGACGTCTTCTTTTCCCGGAAATACGCTGGCGGCATACCAGCGTGCTGCGGTGCCGGTTGCGGGCCACTGCGGCGATGCAGTCGCCTTAACAGTTGTTTTTTCCGGGGTGATCACAAGTATCCTTCTCGGCGGTCTTTGGCACGGTCGGGGCAAGCGTTACGACAGCGCGAAGATACCAGCAAGCAACCATGTCGTGAGAATCGATGCGGTTGATCGAATCCTGCTAATTGTCCACTACTTTAGCTGCGCCTAAAAGTCATCGCGCCGCTTTCTTTTTTAGCTATCCAGCAGCGGTATCGAGCAATTGCTCCGATATGTAGCTGCTTTGTTACGCTGGCTCGCGACGAGTCGCTGGCTGTTCTGGTCCTTAATCGGTCGATTTGACCATTGTGTGACGGTATCGTTAGCAAAGTGTTGCGAAGCAGATGCCGACCAATTGGCGCCGGCTTCGTTGGCGAGAAGTTTCGACAGGCCCTCGCTGAAACAGGGACCATTCCACGCAATCACATCCCTGTGGTTGCCGATCAGTGCCGCGTCCGATCCATCGACTGGATTCAGGAGCGCTTCAGCAGCGACCAGACGGCTGGCACAAGGCTCGCCGCCAAGCCGACCTTGATCAGGTCGCCGACGATGAAGGGCACGACGCCGAACTGCCATGACTTTTCCGGGCCGATGAGTAGCGCCAGCCAGGCAAAACCCATCGCCATCATGACGATTTCGGCAACCAGAATCGCGTTGAAGAGCTTGATCGGATGGCGATCCCAACCGCGATCAGCGGCCCAACCGACGATCGCCGCCATGACCACGAAGCCAGCAAGATAGCCGCCGGTCGAGCCGAGCATGTAAGCGACGCCGATGCCCTTTTCCGGCGTGCCCTGGAAGACCGGAAGACCCATGGCGCCCTCCGCCATGTAGAGAAGCAGCGTGGCGACGCCGAGGCGCATGCCGAATGCTGCGGCGATCAGAAAGACGGCTAAGGTCTGCATCGAGATGTCGACCGGCCCGAGCAAAACTCTGGTCTTGGCCGACAAGGTCAGCAGCAGCGTTCCAACGATCGCCAGCAAAAGCTGCATCGCCAGGCGGGCCGCGCCCTTTTCAGGCAGAGCGAGAGAAACAAGCGGACGCATCGTCGTTGCAATTGCCATGGTCTTCCTCATATCGGACTGCCGCAGATCGCGGTCTTGCGTTTTCCTATATTGGCTTCCGTGTTATGCGGCAATCGGTTTTGCCGTCTCTAAAGCGCGTCGCGTTTGAGCGGCCTCAAGCGACGCGCTTTAGGTTGTTGTTTTATGCATGTCGTTATCGCAAAACCGCTGCACACTTTTGCGCGACATGCATTAGAACAGAGCTGAACGACATTCGCCATGGCGCTGAAATTCGACACAGATTTCGACCCGTCCTACGGCCAGGGCGTGACCGTTGCGCCCGACGTGCTTCGGATTACCGCGAAAAATCCCAGCCCGTTCACCTTTCACGGCACCAACAGCTACATCGTCGGACGCAAGACGCTGGCGGTGATCGATCCGGGGCCAGATGACGATGCGCATCTCAAGACACTGCTCGAGGTAATCGGAGACAGGTCGGTCAGCCACATATTCGTCAGCCACACGCATCGCGACCATTCTCCGCTGGCAGCGCGGCTGAAGCAGCACACCGGGGCAATTGTATTGGCCGAAGGTCGGCATCGGCCGGCCAGGCCGCTGCGCATAGGCGAGGTCAATCCGCTCGACGCCAGTGCCGACACCGCCTTTTATCCGGATATCGCGCTTCCCGACGATACGATGGTCAAGGGCGACGGTTGGGCGATCAGAACGGTACTGACGCCGGGTCACGCTGCCAATCACGCGGCTTTTGCGCTGGAAGGAACCGGTATCCTGTTCTCGGCCGATCACGTCATGGGTTGGTCGACCTCCATCGTTGCGCCGCCGGACGGCGCCATGGCCGACTATATGGCCTCGCTGGATCGGCTGATCGAGCGCGACGACCGCCTGCTGCTGCCCGGCCATGGCGGGCCGGTGACCGCGCCGCGCAGTTTCATGCGCGAGTTGAAGACGCATCGCAGGATGCGCGAACAAGCGATTCTCGAACGGATCCGAAGCGGCGACCGGACGATCAAGGACATGGTCCGGGCGATCTATCGCGATACCGATCCGAGCCTTCATGGCGCTGCCGGGTTGTCCGTGCTTGCCCATCTGGAGGATCTGGTGGCTCGCGGCCTGGTGAGCACCGATGGCGACCCGGCGATCGACGGCATATTCAGGCTGCCTGGCTAAGAGGCCGCCACGAACTCGCACTAAAGCGCGTCGCATTTGACCGGCTCACGCGACGCGCTTTAGGTTGTTGTTTTATGCATGTCGTATCGCAAAACCGCTGCAACTTTTGCGCGACATGCATTAGGCTCCTGAAAGCTCAGAACCGGCTGGAACGCTCTTCTGGTTGAGGCGACTTCAGACCCTGGCAAGAGCATTCCGGACTGGCCGGAAGTCGCGCGGCGGTCTCCAGCGCAACCCGCGAGGCTGTCATGGAGAGATTGGGCAGCACGTCCTCCTGCAGCAATTTCTGGCGATTGCGGTCCATATAGTCGTTGAAGCCCGCCGTGACGAACGCACACGGCACGAAACACGCGCCAATCTCGCGCGCCAAGGTGGCCTCAGGGGCGATGGAATGGTTGAGCACATCCGCCCCCATTCCCCGATACGCCAAGGCTTCGGCTGGGGTTGTCAGTCGCGGCCCATAACAATGGGCAGCCACCAACTGCTGTTCGACGCCATGAACGCGGCATTCGGCTGGCCAATGGCGGCGGGCCGTTTCGACCAGAACCGCCGCACATCTGGGACATACGATCTGCTTGCCCGAACAGTCGAAGCTCTGGCGGTCAGGAAGCAGTGAAAACGGGGTCTGCGTCAGTTCGATGATATCGGCGTTCACCACCATGTCGCCGGGCTGGATCGCCTTGTTGACGGCGCCAACGGTCGAGCAGGCGAGAACTTGCCGTACACCCGCTTTCATCAATACCCAGAAGGCGCGGCGATGGCAGGAATGGTCGATATGGTCGCGGGGATTGCCGTGCGAATACATGCACAGCGCCCGCTTCGCTTTCCCTTCGGCTGTAATCGAGGCATCGAACTCGAGCAGCTTCCAGTTGTCGGTACGACCAAAAGGCGTCTCAAAACTCATGTCGCGCCGCAACGTGCGCACGCCATCGAATTCGACATCTTCCGGGAAGGCAAGTCCCCAGTTTGCCGACCCGGTGATGATGGCCAACCCTACCTGAGGTATATCAGTTGATTGATCCGCCGGAGCACCAGCTGCGTGATGATTTGTAGGCATGCTTCCAATCTCGGTCAGGACTTTTGGCTCGGTTAGGATTTTTGGCTCGGTCAGGATTTTTGGCGAAGGGCCACGACCAGGACGACGGCCACGACGACGACGGTCCACAATGTCGAGATCGCCGCAATGGTCGGATCGATCTGATCGCGCAGCGACACGAACATGAGCTTCGGCATCGTGCTGTTGCGGCCACTTGCAACGAAGATCGAAATCACAGACTCGTCGAGCGACGTCAGGAAGGCCATCAATGTCGCCGACAACAAGCTGATCTGAAGTTGCGGAACGATTATTCCGCCAATAGCTCTGGCCCAGTTCGCACCGAGGCTACGCGCCGCCTGAACCTGGTTCCAGTCAAAGCGAGCCAGGGCGGGCAACAGCACAATGCACGCCACCGGAACGGCCAGCACCACATGTCCGACCAGCACACCGAACAACGTTCCGACCAGACGTTGTGCCGCCAGCACGAAAAAGAGGCCGATCGCAAGCAGGATTCCTGGGGTGATCGAGGGGGTGAGCAGGACGCTCTGGATGGTCGCAGCGGTCTTCCCGCCCAGCCGATTCATTGAAATGCAGGAGAGCAGCGCAAAAGGCACCGCGATCAGCGCCGTCAATGTCCCAAGGATCAGGCTCGTCCTCAGTGCAGCCATCCACGTCGCCGAGCCGAAGAAGTTCTCGTACCAGCGCAACGAGTAGGCGTGCGGCGGAAACTCGAGAAGATTCGAAGCCGAAAACGAAAGCGGCACCACGACGAGCGTCGGCAACATCAGAAATGCCATGACAAGAGCGGCAAAGCTCCAGAGGACAATGCGGGCGAGCCTGTTTTGCGGATAGGCTTCAAGCATGGGCGGAGGCTTCCACCGTGTTCTGGGCCAGCAGGCGGCGTGCCGCCAGCAACATCACACCGATCAGCGCCATGAGAACGAGGAGCAGAATGCCAAGGACGCTCGCCGACCCCCAATCCTGAAAGGTCGATAGCGTACGCTCGATCCGGGTAGAGAGAGGATTTACCTTGCCGCCGCCAAGCACTGCCGGCGTGATGAAAAAACCTATGGAATAGATGAGGACGATGATCGAACCCGAGAAGATGCCGCCGGCCGAAAGTGGCATTATGACGGTGCGGATGACCTGCCCGAGTGTAGCTCCCATGCTCGCTGCCGCGCGAATGAGGTTTGGGTCGATATCGCGCATCGCGGCATAAACCGGCAGCAGAAAAAGCGGCAGCATGTAGTGAACCATGCCGATGAGCGTTCCGGTGAAGTTATAGACCAGCGGCAAAGGCTCCGCTGTCAGGCCCGAACCGGTCAAAGCCGCGTTGATCAGGCCATCACGCCGCAAGAGCACGAGCCAGCCATAGGTGCGCACCAGGATAGCGGTCCACAATGGCAGCATGACGAAGGCCATCAGTACGTTGACCACCCTTGGTCTGGCGCTGGCCAAAGCGAGTGCCAGCGGGGTGCCTAGAAGAATGCAGATCGCCAGCGTACCGAGGGACAGTTCAAGGGTTGTGACGAGCGCCGACCATGTCAGTCCGCTCGAAAGTACCTTCGCGTAGTTGCCGACAGTGTACTCACCCCCTGTGGTCAGGAAAGATTGCCGGATGATCCAAAGGATGGGCAGTATCGCCGCCAGTCCAACGATGAACAGCGCCGGGAGCGAAAGCGAAAGAAAAAACCGCCGCTCGCGGCGCGCATCCGCCACGAGCGCTGGATCCGGAGGGACGGTCACGCCATCGCTCCCGGTATCGCGTGAACCTTCGCCGCTGGTGCATATGCGGCCATCCGCTGACCGGCGGCAAGCTCGGCGCAGCCGCTGGCCAGCGCTGCCGGAATGCAGACAAGAACCTCTTGCCCACCGTCGAGCGCCAGCGTCAAAAGCCAGTTCTCGCCGCGGAACGCTTTGGCGCGCAGTATTCCTTCGAGAGCCACTCCGTCTTCCCCGACGAGCTTCGCATCAAGATGGAAGCTTTCGGCGCGAATCATCAGAGTTTCGCGTGACGCTTCGGCGCCGTCGATCCTGCGCACCGAGCCTGGCGCCACAATGTTAGCCTCGCCCATGAACTCGGCGACGAAGCGGGTCGATGGACGATCATAGATCCGCTGCGGCGTATCGATCTGCTGGATGCGGCCGGAGTTCATCACCGCAATCCGGTCAGACATAATCAGCGCTTCGCGCTGATCGTGGGTCACGTAGATTGTGGTGATCGCCAGATCATCGTGCAGGCGCCGGATCTCATACTGCATGGTTTCGCGCAGATTCTTGTCAAGCGCCGACAGCGGCTCGTCCATCAGCATCACGCGCGGTTCGAAGACGATTGCCCGCGCCAATGCCACCCGTTGGCGCTGGCCGCCGGACAGTGCGGCAACATTGCGCTCCGCCAGACCATCCAGCTTCACGCGGGCCAAGGCGGCAAGCGCCCGCTGACGCGCCTCCGCTCTGGGCGTCTTGCGCAGCGCCAGCGGATACGCGACATTCGCCAGGACATTCATGTGGGGAAACAAAGCGTAATTCTGGAACACTATGCCGATGTCCCGTTTGTTGGGCGCCAGGCGAGTGATGTCCCGATCGCCCAACAAGAGTTTACCGGAATCCGGCCGGACAAAACCGGCCAGAGCCATCAATAACGTGGTCTTGCCCGATCCCGATGGCCCGAGCAGCGTGAGGAATTCGCCAGCTTGAATGTCGAGCGAAACATCATCCAGTGCGACGTAGGATCCGTAAGCCCTGCTGACACTGTCGATGGTGATCGGGAGCGACTTCATCATCTGCTCCAGCCTTGCAGCTGAGACTCAGCGGCTCATCATCTCATCGAAGGCTTTTTGGGCAGCCTCGCCGTTCTTGACCCACCATTCTGAATTCGAAAACACCGAAGTGCCGGCATTTTCGGGCGCGGTCGCAAGCGTCTTCAGGCGATCCTCGGGAATGAGGCCACCCTCATATGCCGCAGGATTGACCGGGCCATAGGCAATGAAATCGGTCAGCTTCGCAACTCGCGCGGGCTGCGTCATCGCTGCGATGAGCTTCATCGCAGCTTCCTTGTTCGGCGCGCCCTTCGGCACCCCAAGGCAGTCCGTGCCGATAACCGAACCCTTGAACGTGTAGTCAGCAGCACCCCCATCTGCTTTCACGGTTTGGGCCCGTCCGTTCCAGGTAACCACCAGATCCGCTTCGCCGTCCTTCAGCAACTGGGCGGACTGAGCTCCCGAGGTCCACCACACGGCGACATGTGGTTTGATTGCTTCAAGCCGCTTGATGGCGCGCTCCAGACCTTCGGGCGTGCTAAGCACGGAATAGATGTCCGCCGGCGCCACGCCATCGGAGAGAAGCGCGATCTCGATCGAGTCCTGCGCATTGGCGCGCAACGCGCGGCGGCCCGAGAATTTGGCAACGTCCCAGAATTCCGCCCAGGTCTTGGGCGGGTTCTCGCCATAGGTCTTGGTGTTCCACGACATGACGGTGCCATAGGAATCGAACGGATAGCAGTAGTCGGACTTTGCGCCGTCCGGCACGGATTTGGGATCGATGATCATGTAGTCGAGTGGCTCCAGCAGCGACTGAGCGGCCGCCTGGGCGCCTTCCGGTGAGCCCAGGTGAATGACGTCGGTCGCTACCGCACCCGAAGTGACCTGCATCTTCAACGCGGCCAGGCCGTCGCTCTGGGTCTCCTCGCGGACATCATAGCCGAGCTCTTTTGCAGCCGGGCCCCACATGGCCTCTTTCATGGCGTTGCCATAATCGCCACCTGCGGTCGTGATGGTGACTGTTTGCGCATGGACGGGCAAGGCAGCCGAGATTGCGAATGCTGCAAGGGAAATGCGTAGCCAAGACATAGGTTCTCCTCCCCAACTTTTATCAAATGCTGCTCGAAATGGCCTTTTATTCGTAATCGTAACGTTACGATTGCATCTGAATGCGCCAGAGTCAAGCTGCTTCCTATGGCAGTTTGGATTGACCGGGATGTCGAATCCGGTAACGTTATGGCGGTCAGCAATCAGCCGGCGCTTTCGCAAATGAAGTCGGGCGAACAATGGCCAATCTAAAGCAGATCGCGGCGGAACTTTCCCTGTCGGTGACCACGGTGTCCCGCGCTCTGAAGGATGGGCCGGAAGTGCAGCCCTCGACCATAGCCCGCGTCAAGGAGGCGGCTAAGCGGGTCGGCTATCTACCAAATCATCATGGTCGTGCGCTCAAAACCGGTCGAACGCTGACGCTGACGGCAATACTCCCGATGGAGACACGAGACCATCTGTCCGATCTGTTGAAGCTTCCTTTGATCGAAGGCATGACGCTGGCGGCGCGGCAAGCCGGGTATAGTCTGTCCATCTATTCCACCACTCCCGACGACGATCCCGTCGAGAGTGTGCAGCGGCAGCTTCAGGCGCGCAGCACGGACGGCCTGATCATCACGCGGTTGGTGTCGGGTGATCCGCGCGTCACGCTGCTGCTGGATAGACGCATGCCATTCGTCGCGTTTGGAAGAACCGACCTGGATGCCCCGTATCCCTATGTCGATGTCGACAACGAACAGATTGCCTACGAGGCAACCCGACGGCTCATGGATAAGGGCTGTCGACGCATTGCACTGCAACTGCTGGTTCCGGAGGATCAGGCGAGTGCCATGCGTCTTGCCGGGTATGGAAGGGCAATGGCCGAGGCCGGTATTCCGATCGACCAATCGCTGATCGGTCATGGCATGTTCACCATGGAATCGAGCGCAGCCTGGTTCGATCGCTTGCTGTCTTGTTCAGATCCACCGACAGGCTTGGCATGCGCCAACGAACTAGGCCTTCTAGGGGCGCTACACGCTCTTGGCAGAAGAGGCCTTGCGCCGGGGAGCGACGTCCACATTGTCACGCGTGACAGCACGCAGCTGGCACGCTTCCTGCCGGCGAAGATTGGAGTTCATTCCGTGGACATGGCGGGGGTCGGACGCAAACTCATCGAAGTCCTGGAGAGCCGGATCATTAATCCGCTGGGGCCGGTGGAGACAATCTTGCTAAAGGGTGACTTCGACCCTGGCGAGTAGTCTGCTTCACGGCGCAACCGATCGCCGCAACCCCGCAACCGTCCCGTCGAGCGGAGCACATACGTTTCGACTGCAGGGGGCCGGCCCATGTATGCAAGGCGACTGGCGAGACAAGTCGAATAGTCTCCGGCAACCCGTGATTGTAGTAGCCGCGTTTCTGTGGCGCCGAGCGATACCGCTTGGCTGCAAGATGCTCTGGACATCACTCGGCCGGGGCCGTGCCGACCTGGCCGGCGACTTCCCGATCCAGCTCGGCAAGGAAATCCACGATGCGGGCCGCATTGTCGCCAAGGTCATAGCGGCCGTAACGCGAGGCCGAACGCATGTCGACGATGACCGTATCGCCATCGTCGGTCACGCGGATGGCGACGTCGGCGGGAAGGCTGAGGATGAAGCTCTTGGCCAGGGCGCTGATCGTCACCTCGCTTTGCCCGATCGCACGGGGAAACGGCGCCGTTAGCTGCCAATCCCGACGATCGAGCACGGTTTCGACTGCTTCCAGAACCCGATCGAAAGGCAGGTTGTAGCTGCGTCCGGTGACAAGCGGATAGGTCTCGGTCTGCAGGCGCTGCTCGCCCGGGGTCGGTGGCGAAAGCGCGTTCATGTCCCCGGTCCGGGTGCTGGTGTCGAGCACCGGCGGATCGTCGAAATCCGTCGAGATGTCCCTGAGC
>NZ_RZSX01000380.1:0-5693 GCF_004023105.1 Mesorhizobium sp. M5C.F.Ca.IN.020.32.2.1
ACCACCGCCTCAACCCGCCGCAGGGCTTTGCCTTTCAGCGCGTCTACACCGATGCCGACCGGACTGGCGCTCGATCGCTCGATGAGACGATGGCGATCGAGGACGGCGATGTCGTGCTGGTGCCCAAGGGCTATCATCCTTGCGCCGCCTGCCATGGCTATGACCTCTACTACCTCAACGTCATGGCGGGGCCGAAGCGGACGTGGAAATTTCACAACGCGCCCGAGCACGAATGGCTGATGAAGGCCTGATCGCGCTCCCTTCCGGTCGGCAACTGGCCCAAGGCGAAAAAATCGTCGGCTAATGACCCGCCTGAACAACTTTGTTATCAGGGCGATCATCAGCTTCGTCATTTCGTCATGCAAATCGCCTATGGCAGCGGGAGTTGACGAGGACTTTCGATGCGCTACGCCATCTATTTCACTCCCCGGCAGGACGAACCGCTGGCGCGGATCGCCGCCAATTGGCTCGGCCGCGACCCGTTCGGCGCCGCCACGAGGCCGGTCGAGGCGGTGGGCGAGCTGTCAGCGGCGGAAGTCGCCTTCCACACCGCTTCGGCGCGCCGCTACGGTTTTCATGCGACGCTGAAGGCGCCCTTCCGGCTGGCTTCGAGCGAAACGGAAGCCGCGCTTCGCGCGGCGCTCGACGATTTTGCCTTGGCGACGCCGGTGGTAACCATCCCACGGCTGGTCGTCAGCCAGATCGACGGCTTCTTCGCGCTGGTGCCGGAAGGACCGCTGCCGGCGCTCAACCGCTTCGCCGACGACGTTGTGCGCGACTTCGACCGTTTTCGCGCGCCGCTGACCGAGGCTGAGATCGAACGGCGCAGCCCTGATTCGCTGAAGCCGGATGAATTCCGCAATCTCTGCCAGTGGGGCTACCCCTATGTCTTCGAGACCTTCCGGTTCCATATGACGCTATCCGGCCGTGCCTCGTTACAGGAAAGCCCTCGTCTTCGCGCAGCAATCGACAGCCTGTTTGCGCAGGTCCTGCAACGGCCGGTGCCGGTGGACGCACTGACCCTGTTTGTCGAAACTGAACCTGGCGCCCCGTTCATGGTGCTTTCCCATCACGCGCTCGGGCGCCGCCCGGCCAGAAGAACTGCCTGAGATGATTATTTGTTTTAACCGCCTTTTGCGACGCCAATCGGTTTCAATTGGCTGCAAAAATGCTCCAGGGATTGCCTGAAATGACCGCCGAGACCGTTCTCAACAATGCCCGTATCGTGCTTGCCGACGAGATCGTCGAAGGCTCGATCGTGCTGCGCGACGGCTTGATCACCGGGATCGATGCCGGCGCCGGCCGGACCGGCGAAGACATGGGCGGCGATTTCATCATTCCCGGGCTGGTCGAGCTTCATACCGACCACCTCGAAGGCCACTACGCGCCCCGGCCGAAGGTGCGCTGGAACCCGATCGCCGCCGTTCTCGCCCATGACGCGCAGGTGGCGACCGCCGGCATCACCACCGTGCTCGACGCCTTGCGCGTCGGCATGGACGACGACGCCGACATGAATTCGGCCGACATGCGCAAGCTGGCCGATGCGATCGAGGACAGCGTCCAGCAGGACCGGCTGCGGGCCGACCATTTCATCCATCTGCGCTGCGAGGTTTCGGCACCGGATTGCCTCGCCGCCTTCGCCCACTTCGATGGCGATGACAGGATCAAGCTGGCGTCGCTGATGGACCATGCGCCGGGACAGCGCCAGTTCGTCGACTTGGAAACCTATGCCTACTACTACCAGCGCAAGCTGAAGCTGACGGATCGCGAATTCCAGCAATTTTGCGAGAAGCGGATGGCGGAGTCGGCGACGAATTCGGGGTCGAACCGCGCCTTCATCGCTGCCGCCTGCCATCAGCGCGGCATCGTGCTGGCCAGCCATGACGACGCCACGACAGGCCATGTCGACGAGGCGATCGAACAGGGTGTCCGCGTCGCCGAGTTCCCGACCACCAAGGAGGCCGCAAAAGCTTCGAAGGGGGCAGGGCTCGGGGTGCTGATGGGCGCGCCGAACGTCATGCGCGGTGCTTCGCATTCGGGTAATGTTTCGGCCCGCACGCTCGCCGGCGAAGGCTTGCTCGACATATTGTCGTCCGACTACATTCCCTTCAGCCTGATCCAATCGGCCTTTTTTCTCGGCGACGTAGTCGGCGGCATTTCCCTGCCTCAGGCGGTGGCCATGGTTTCGAAGAACCCGGCCGAGGCGGTCGGCCTCGCCGACCGTGGCGTCATCGAGCAGGGCCGGCGCGCCGACCTGGTTCGCGTCCGTCTCGACGACCATGTCCCGGTGGTCCGCACGGTCTGGCGGCAGGGACGGCGGGTCGCGTGATGGTGTCGGCGTCGATCGAGCGTGAATTGTCCGCCGCTGCGTTTCCGATCCGCGACGGCGTCTTCGTCGCCGTCGTGGGGCCGAGCGGCGCCGGCAAGGATACGGTGATCGGCTATGCCCGGGCACTGTTTGCCGACGAGAACCGGCTGGAGTTCGTGCGCCGGGTCATCACCCGGCCGAGCGACACGACGAGCGAGGATCACGACACGCTCGCCGACGCGGCCTTTGTCGAGGCGGAAGCGGACGGCGCCTTCGCCATCTCCTGGGAGGCGCATGGCCTGCGTTACGGCATCCCGGCTGAAGTCGACTGGTCGGTGGCCAATGGCCGCGTCGCAATTGCCAATGTCTCCCGCGCCATCATCCCGGCGCTGCGCGATCGCTATGCCAATCTGGCTGTCGTCGAGATCACCGCATCGCCGGAAATCCTGGCCGAGCGACTGGCGATGCGCGGCCGCGAGTCGCGCGGCGAAGTGCTGGCGCGCCTGGCGCGCAGCGCCAATGTGGCGTTGTCCGGGCCAGGCGTCACCTCGATCGACAATAGCGGCCCGCGTGAGGCGGCCGGCGAGCGCTTTGCCGATGTGCTGCGCAAGGCCATGGCATTCTCCGACATGTCGGGCTTAATTTAAGGCTGCGTCTTCCCCTCTTCCCTTGTGGGGAGAAGGGAGAGGCGGAGCCGCTATTCCGCGGACGCACCAGCCATGCCCTTGCGGGTCGCCTCGAGCATCAGCCGCCGCTCCCGGTACACGCCCCATTGCTGATCGACCAGCACGCCGATGAGGATCACCCCGCCCATCACCGCGAAGTTGAGCGAGGAGGGGATGCCGAGCAGGTTGACGAGGTTTTGGAGTTCCTGCAGCAGAACCGTGCCGAGGATGACGCCGATCAGCGAGCCTTCGCCGCCGCGCAGCGAGAAGCCGCCGAGCACTGCCGCGGCAATGGCATAGAGTTCGTAGAACTGGCCGTGGCTCGCCGGCGAGATCGAGCGCGTGTACATGGCGAAGTAGATCGCCGACAGCGCTGTCAGCACACCGCAGATGACATAGGCCGCCATGACAACGCGGCCGGTGCGTATCCCGGAATATTTCGCCGCCTCCTCATTTTTGCCGATGGCGTAGAGATAGCGGCCGAACACCGAACGATGCAGCACCACCCACATCACGATGGCGATGACGATCAGCGCGATGAAGCTGTTCGGCACGCCATAGGATCGCCCCGCGGTCAGGAACTCGAGCTCCGGAAAGTTCTGTCCGAAAGCAAAACCCGCCGTGCCGTCGGCTGTGTAGAACCGCGCGACGCCGCGATAGATCAAGAGACCGCACAGCGTCACCACGAAAGGCTGCAATTTGAGCCGCGTGATCAGCCAGCCATGTGCCAGCCCGATCATGCCGCCAAGCACGAGGATCAGCGGCAGCGCGACCGGCCATGCCATGCCGCGCGTGGCGATGAAATCGACGAACAGGACGCCGAGCAGCGCAACCACGGAGCCGACCGACAATTCGATGCCGCCGGTGATGATGACGAAGGCCTGGCCGATAGCCAGGATGCCGAACAGGCCGATCAGGTTCGACGTGTTGGCGAGGTTGATCGGCAGCAGAAAGCGCGGATTGATCATCGCTACCACCGCTCCCACCACAAGGATCAGGATCAGCAGGCCGAGATCTTTCTTGCTCATCGTCTTCTCCCCAATCCCTGCCTAGGCAGGCTCCGCAAAAGTGTTCTACGGTTTTGCGACCAGAACCTGCACCAAAACAAAAATCTATCTCGGCTGCTTGCCCACGGCCAGCAGCAGCACGTTTTCCTGGCTGAACTGTTCCTTGTCGAGAATGCCTGAGATCTGGCCCTCATGCATGACAGCGATGCGGTCAGAGACGCCAATCACCTCCTCCATGTCGCTGGAGATCATCAGCACGGCGACACCGGCATCGGCCAGTGCGCGCATCAGCCCGTAGATCTCGGCCTTGGCGCCGATGTCGATGCCGCGGGTCGGCTCGTCGAGGATCATCACCTTGGGGTTCATCGCAAGCCACTTGGCCAGCACGACCTTTTGCTGGTTGCCGCCTGAGAGCGTGCCGGTGCGCGTCGCCACCGACGGTGCCTTGATGCCGAGATTGCGTTTCTGCTTCTCGGCGGTGACGGCTTCGGCGCCGGCAGAAACCAGGAACCGCCGGGCATGCGCCGGCAGATTGGGAAGCGAAATATTCTGGGCAATCGACAGATCGAGCAGGATGCCGGTCAACTTGCGGTCTTCCGGGACGAGGAAGATCCCGTTGGCCACAGCGTCGGCGGCCGAACCGAGAACCAGGTCTTTTCCATCAAGCTGGAGCGCGCCACCAAGGCTCGTCTCAATGCCGAAAAGCACGCGCGCCAGCTCGGTGCGGCCAGAGCCGACTAAGCCCGCCAGCCCCAGGATTTCGCCTTGCCTGACGCCGAGATCGACCGGCCGGTCTGGATAGGCGCTGGTGCGAATGGCCTTGCCCGACAGGGCGACAGCGCCGGGCAGGCGCGCCGATTCTGCGGCCTTCTCCCGCTGCTTCAGCATGCGGCCGATCATCAGCTTGACCATCTGGTCGTGGTTGACGGCGCTCTTCGGCAGCGTGCCGGCAAGCTTGCCGTCCCTCAGCACGACGACGCGATCGGCGACCCGCTCGACCTCGTGAAGACGGTGCGAGATGAAGATGACGCTGATCCCCTCAGCCTTCAGCGCTCTGATGACATCGAGCAGTTTGTCGGTTTCGGCAAGGGGCAGGCTCGATGTCGGTTCGTCGAGGATCACCAGCCTTGCCTCGATCGACAGCGCCTTGGCGATTTCGACCATCTGCTGCTGGGCAAGCGACAGCGTCGATACCGGCGTATCGGCCGAGAAATTGGCGCCCACGCGTTTGAGCAGCGGCGCCGCCAGCGTGCGCAGCCTGGCGCGGTCGACCAGCCTGAGCGGACCGGCGCGCAACGGCTCGCGGCCGAAAAAGATGTTGGCGGCAACGTCCAGGTTTTCGAACAGGTTGAGTTCCTGATGAACGAAGGCAATGCCGGAACCGATGCTGGCTTCGACGGTCAGCCTATCATGGGCGACGCCGTCGACAGTGATCGTGCCGGTGTCGGGAGTGGTCACGCCGCCGAGGATCTTCATCAGCGTCGACTTGCCGGCGCCGTTTTCGCCGACGAGGCCGATGACCTCGCCAAGCCTGACCTCCATCGAAAATCCATCCAGCGCGACCACGCCGGGATAGGTCTTGCGCACGCCCTCGAGACTGAGGAACGGGGCAGTCGTGGATACGCCGATGGATGCGTCGGAATAATTCATCACGCCTGACAGCAGCTGGTGGGCCGTTCTAGCCACATCTGCAGACTGACGACCCTCGCAGGG
>NZ_RZSX01000381.1:0-5691 GCF_004023105.1 Mesorhizobium sp. M5C.F.Ca.IN.020.32.2.1
CTGGATCATCGCGCCCCCAACCAGCGGCGCGGCGGAACTCAATCGATACACGCCCGGACAAGGCTCGCAGCCGGGCGAACCGAACTAATGCGGGTGCACATAAATGGGAGATAAAACTATGAAGACCAAGATCGGACAGGTGGCCGCACTCGGGCTGTTGATGATCACCACCGCAGCGCTTGCACAGAGCAAGCCCGTGGCGGGCGAGGTGGCCGAGGGCTCGCTGAAGGGCAAGACGCTGACCTTCGTCTCGTATGGAGGCATTTACCAGGATGGTCAGATCGCCGCGCTGAAGGAGTTCGTCGACAAGTCCGGAGTGACGCTGCTCAGCGACGGGCCAACCGAAATCTCGAAACTGCAGGCGCAGGTCGAGTCCGGCAATGTCACCTGGGACGTTGTCGATACCGGCGATTTCCCGCCCTACGTCTATTGCGGCAAGCTGTTCCAGAAGCTGGACTTCTCGAAGATCGATACGTCTAACATTCCGGAGGGCCAGATCAGCGAATGCAGTGTGCCGGCCATGAACTATGGCGTGGTGCTGATGTACAACACCGAAAAGTACAAGGATAACCCGCCCAAGAGCTGGAAGGATTTCTTCGACATCGAGAAGTTCCCGGGATCGCGCGCTCTGGAGGGCAGCGGCGATCTCTCCGGCGGCATGATCGAGCAGGCATTGCTCGCCGCCGGCGGATCGGTGGAAAACATGACGGTTGCCGATATCGACAAGGCGATCGAGAAGGTGAGGTCGCTCGGTCCGGACACGATCTTCTGGAAGACCGGAGCTGATTCCCAGCAGCTCGCCGAATCCGGCGAAGCCGACATGATCGCGATGTGGACCGGACGTGCCATGACTGCGGTGAAGAACGGCGCGAAGTACACGCCGGCGTGGCAGGACTGGCTGGTCGTGATGGACCAGATGACCATTCCGATGGGCGTCAAGGACCCCGACGCGGCGCATGCGCTGATCAACGCCTACGTCGGCAAGAGCGCGCAGGAGACGCTTGCAAAAACCACCTCGTATACCCCGATCCACAAGGACGCGAAGCCCGAAGTGGACGAGATCACAGCGGCGTTCATGACCAACACGCCGGACAAGCTGAAGCTCGGTTACCAGCAGAACATCAAGTTCTGGGTGGAGAACTTCGAGGTAGCGAACGAAAAGTGGAACGCGTTGATGGCGGGCAACTAGGTCCGCAACCGTGGCAACGAGAGCAATCGACAGCCGGAACACTGTTCCGGCTGTCGCCGCAGACGACCGGCGGCGCTGGTTTCGTGGACAGGCTTTCTGGCTCGTCGCGCCGGCGCTGCTGCTGCTCGTCATCTGCCTGGGTCTGCCGCTCGCCATCATTACCTTGCGCAGCTTTTCCGAGCCGCAATGGGGATGGCAGAACTATGCCTGGTTCTTCGGCACACCGGTCAACCTGACCGTACTTCAGCGGACCTTCGCGATCTCCGCCTGGGTGACGCTGGCATGTATCATTGCCGGCTACCCCTATGCCTATGTGATGACCGCAGTCGGGCCCAATATGCGGCTCGTCCTCATCCTGTGCGTGCTGGTGCCGTTCTGGGTGAGCGGTGTGGTGCGCACCCTGGCATGGGTCATCCTTTTGCAGGATTCCGGCGTGATCAACTCCGTCATCCGGGCAGGCGGCCTTGGTCCGGTCAAGCTGATCCGCACGCAGACAGGCGTGGTGATTGGCATGGCGCAGGTGCTGCTGCCGTTCATGATCCTGCCGCTCTATTCGGTGATGAAAACGATCGACCTGCGGCTCATGCAGGCCGCACGGAGCCTCGGCGCGAGCCCGGCGCGCGCCTTTGCCCAGGTTTATCTGCCGCTCTCGCTTCCCGGCGTCTACGCAGGCGCCATCATCGTGTTCATTCTTGCGCTCGGGTTCTACATCACCCCCGCGCTGCTCGGCGGTCCGCGTTCGACCATGCTCTCGACCCTGATCCAGAACCAGGTGCTCAGCCTGCTCAACTGGGGCCGCGGCGGTGCGATGGGCGTGGTGCTGTTGATCGCGACCTTCGTCCTGCTCGCGCTCGCAGCACCGCTGTCGCGGCAACCGCACAAGACGGGCTCGAGACGCTGATGAAACAGCCCGGTCGAATCCTGCTCGGTCTGTTCTGCCTGCTCGTCGCGGTCTGGCTGGTCGCACCGACAATCGTCGTCGTGCCGATGTCGTTCAACGACAAGAAGTCGCTGGCCTTTCCGCCATCCGGCTTTTCCTGGCAGTGGTACCAAAACTTTTTCACCAACCCGGAATGGTCGGCGAGCCTGGTCGGTTCGCTCAAGGTCGCCGTTGTCACGGCGGTGTTCGCCACCGTCATCGGCACGCTGGCGGCATTCGGCCTCGATCGCATGAAAAGCCGCGTCAGCGGCGTGCTGCGCGCGCTGCTGATCACGCCAATGGTCGTGCCGGGGGTGGTGCTCGCCGTTGGAATATATGCGGTCTATCTCGACACGCGGTTGGTCGGCACCATGACCGGCTTCGTGCTGGCCCACACCATGCTCGCCGTTCCTTTCGTCATCATCGCCGTCTCCGCCAGCCTGGAAGTCTTCGACAAACGGCTGGAAACTGCTGCGGCCAGCCTCGGTGCAACCCGGCTGATGGCGTTCAGGACGGTGACGTTGCCGCTGATCGCGCCGGGCATCCTGTCGGGCCTGCTGTTTGCGTTCGTCACCTCATTCGACGAGATCATCGTCGCGCTGTTCATCACCAGCCCTTATCTGAAGACACTGCCGGTCCAGATATTCTCGAGCATTACCCGGGACGCCGATCCCACCGTTGCGGCAGTGGGCACGCTGCTCTTCATCACGACGTCGCTGGTGATCGGGGCGGGGCTGTTGATCGGTTCGAGACAGGGAAAACGTTGACATGGCCTCACCATCGACTCGCGGCGCAGCCATCGATCTCAAATCCGTCAGCAAACACTATGGCAGCTTCATCGCTCTCGATAAGGTCTCTCTGCACATCGAGCCGGGGGAGTTCATGACGCTGCTCGGACCCAGCGGTTCGGGCAAGACGACCACGCTCAACGTCATCGCCGGCTTCACCGAGGTCAGCTCGGGTTCGCTTGATGTCGGCGGCAGGAGCGTCATCGGCGTACCGGCGCATAAACGCAACATCGGCGTGGTTTTCCAGCACTACGCGCTGTTCCCGCATATGACGGTCAGCAGGAACGTCGCATATCCCCTGACCTTGCGCGGCATCGCCAATCCCGATCGCGAGGCCCGGGTGCGCAAGGCGCTGGACATGGTGAAGATGGCGGATTTCGGCCACCGCTTCCCCAGCGAGCTCTCCGGCGGTCAGCAGCAGCGCGTCGCATTGGCGCGTGCCATCGTATTCGACCCACCGCTGCTTCTGATGGACGAGCCGCTCGGCGCGCTCGACAAGAAGCTCCGTGAATGGCTGCAGCTCGAAATCAAACGGATCCACCGCGAATTGGGCACCACCTTCGTTTATGTAACGCACGACCAGGAGGAGGCCCTGGTCCTCTCGGACCGCATCGCCGTGTTCAACCAGGGACGCATCGAGCAGATCGGCACCGGTCGCCAGCTCTACGACGAGCCCGAGACCTTGTTCGTCGGAAAATTCGTCGGCGACTCGACGATACTGCGCGGCGCAGCCTCCACCTCCGGGAACGAGACCGCCATTGACATAGAAGGGCGGAAAGTGGCTGCCGCCAAACGACTTGCCGACGGCGCCAAACCCGTGATGCTGCTGCGGCCGGAGAAGCTGAGCCTCGCCAGACGGGGGAAGGGCGGACAGGGTCGAAACACCCTGCCCGGGCGCATCGGCGAGGCCATCTACCTCGGATCGGGCTCCAAATACGAGGTCGTGCTGGCCGACACCTCCAAGGCGATCGTGCGCTCTACGCTGGACGCCGAGACCTTCGCCATCGGCGACGAGGTTGATCTCGTATTCGCGGGCAGCGACGTGAAGCTGTTGGCGGACGACGAAAACGCCGATTTCACGCTGACCTGAATCCTATCTGGGAAAATCTCGACAATGGACGTGAAGAAGAACGGCGACGTTTCATTCTGGTATGCCGATATCGGCGGCGTGCCCGGCTATCGGCCGCCGCTGCAGGGCGATATGCTGGCTGACGTCTGCATCGTCGGGGCCGGCTACACCGGCCTTTGGACCGCCTATTACCTGAAGCACGCAGCCCCCCACCTCAACGTTGTCATCGTCGAGAAGGAGTTCGCCGGCTTTGGTGCTTCGGGACGCAATGGCGGCTGGCTGTCCGGCGGGTTCTCATGGTCACGCGAAAAATATGAAAAGGCAACCTCGCGCGCCGGAGTCATCGCAATGCAGGCGGCAATGACGGGTACGGTGAACGAGGTCATATCGGTTGCGGAAGCCGAAGGCATCGACGCCGACATTCGCCGTACCGACGAACTGCTGGTAGCTACCAACGAGGCGCAGGAGCAGCGCGCCAAGGCGATGTATGCCCATGCCAGATCCTGGGAGCTGACTGACGAACGTGTGGGGTATATCGATGCAGCCGAGATGCGTCGGCGCATAGCGGTGCACAACGCGCGCGGCGCCTTCGTCATCAAGAAGGTTGCGCGGGTTCAGCCCGCAAAGCTGGTGCAGGGGCTCGCCAAGGCAGTGGAGCGCCTCGGTGTGCCGATCTATGAACAGACAACCGTGCTGTCGATCGAAAAAGGCAAGGTCACAACCAGCCGAGGCGTGGTGCGCGCGGAAAAGATCGTGCGGGCGACCGAGGGTTTCACTGCGGGAATTGCCGGCCACGAGAGACTTTGGTTGGCGCTCAACAGCGCTATCGTGGTCACCGAGCCGTTGTCCGACAAGCTGTGGAGCGAAATCGGCTGGGATGGCTACGAGGTTCTCGGCGACGCCGCACACACATACTGCTACGCGCAGCGCACCCGGGAAGGACGCATTGCAATGGGCGGGCGCGGGGTGCCTTATCGCTTCGGCTCGAAAACCGACCTTCGAGGCGTCACCCAGCAGGCAACGATCGACAAGCTGCACAAGATCCTGACGACGCTTCTGCCGCAGACCGAGGGGCTTAAGCTCGACCATGCGTGGTGTGGAACGCTCGGCGTGCCGCGGGACTGGTGCACGACAGTGGGCTTTGACAAGCAGACCGGAATAGGCTGGGCAGGCGGCTATGTCGGCCTCGGCGTTTCCACCTCGAACCTCTCGGGACGCACATTGAGGGATCTTCTGCTGGACAACGACACCGAGCTGACCCGGCTTCCCTGGGTCAATCGAACCGTGCGCAAGTGGGAGCCAGAGCCGCTGCGCTGGCTGGGCGTCCATTCGATGTATCAGCTCTATCGGATTGCCGACGAGAGGGAAGCAAAGGGGCTGCCGCGCACATCGCGGCTAGCGGCCCTGGCAGACCGCATCACCGGGCATTGAACCGCATCACCTTGAGGATATATAGCATGATCGACTTCAAGACCTTCGCCCACCTTGCGCATATCGACCTCGGTGAGCCCCAGCCGAAACCAACCTCGGTGGAAGGCGATCAGCTGGAAGCAGCCAACACCCTCTGGGCTTCGGACGATGGCAAGATCGAAGTCGGTGTCAGGGAATGTTCGCAGGGCCGGTTCACCGCGCGCCGCGACACGCATTCCGAGATCTGCCACATCGTCTCAGTCCGCGTGACGCTGCACGTTCCCCAGGGCGCGGCCCAACATGTCGTACCCGGCGA
>NZ_RZSX01000382.1:0-5691 GCF_004023105.1 Mesorhizobium sp. M5C.F.Ca.IN.020.32.2.1
CTACTACGGCCTCGCCGGGCCGCAGGTGGCGGGCATGATCGAGGCGATCACCGGTGTCGCCGCTGCGGTCGGGCCGCAACGGGTGCGGCCGGGTCCGCGTGATGCGGCCATGCGCGCGGCGCGGGTTTGCTACGACCACCTCGCCGGAGAACAGGCAGTGGCGATGCTGGATCGTCTTGTCGGCAAAAAAGTCCTCATCCGCGACGATAAGGAGATCAGGCTTGGGCCGTCAGCCGCCGCGCATTTCGCCGAGATCGGCATCGATGTCGAGAGCAAGGCGCGGCGACCCGTGTGTCGGGCCTGCCTCGACTGGAGCGTGCGGCGCTCGCATCTGGCCGGCACGCTGGGCGCGGCCATTCTCGACAAGATCCTTTTGGAAAAATGGGCGCGGCGCGAAAAGGACAGCCGCGCGGTGATCTTTTCGCCGATGGGCAAGCAGGCCTTCGAGACGGTTTTCTCGGCTGAAAGATGATCAGCCGCCCTTGAGCGGCTTGCCCTGCTTGAAAAAATCCGCCCAGGGATCGGCTTTCGCCAACTGCTTCAGCGTCGTCTTGTCGCGGACCGGAAAGGCGTTCGGCGCCAACCCGGCCTCGATCTCCGCCCAGGTCGCCGGCATCGAGACCGTAGCGCCTTTCTTGGCCCGCGACGAATAGGGTGCCACCGTGGTCGAGCCGCGGCCATTGCGCAGATAGTCGACGAAGATCTTGCCGGTGCGCGCCTTCTTCGACGGCGTCGCTGTATACCGATCAGGGGCGGCCTGCTCGAGGGCGCGGGCGAAATCGTGAGCGAAGTCCTTCACCTCATCCCAATCCGCCGACGGTTTCAGCGGCACGACGACATGATAGCCCTTGCCGCCGGAGGTCTTGACGAAATGTGGCAATGACAGCTCATCGAGCTGGCCCCGGATTTGTAGCGCCGCCGCGCGCACCGCTTTCACGTCGACGCCTTCGTCGGGATCGAGATCGAAGATGATCTGGTCCGGCTTGTCCAGTGCGTCGATGGTGCAGCCCCAGATATGGATCTCGACCACGCCGAGCTGGACTAAGGCAGCGACACCATCGAAATCGCGGATGAACAATATCTCCTCGCCGTCCATCGGATCCTTCATCCTGGCGATTTTTTCGTGCATGCCTGCGGACGCATGCTTTTGGAAGAAGCGTTGGCCGCCGACGCCGTCCGGCGCCCGTACAAGGCTGAGCGGCCGATTGACGACGTATTGTTGCATGCGCGGCCAGACCAAAGCGTAATGATCGAGCAGCCCCTGCTTAGAGACCTTCTCCTGCGGCCACAGAAGCTTGTCGGGATGAGAAAGTTTTACGACGGTTTTTGCCCTCCCGGCGGATTTGACAGAGGTCTCGCCCTTGCCCCCGGCAGGCTTTGCCTTGGTGTCGGCCTTGCCTGCGGGTGCCTTCGGCTTTTCCTGCACGACTTCCTCCGCCGGTTTGTCCTCGCGCAATCTGGAACGAGGCGTGGCGCATTATACGGTCGACGTCCAGGTACGGAAAGTGAGGCAAAGCCGGGTTGTCCGGCCTTGCCTCGATCGCGAGTGCTATTCCGCGGCCTGAAGGTTGACCTTGGCTTCCGCAATCTCGGTAAGCTTGCGGTCGGTCGCCTGCTCTTCCTTGATGTTGTTGGCCAGGACATTGGCACAGTCGGTACGGCCAAGCTGCTTGGCCCAGGCGATCAGGGTGCCGTAACGGGTTATCTCGTAGTGCTCGACCGCTTGCGCGGATGCGATCAGGGCGGCGTCGAGAACGTCCTTGTCGTCGATGTCGCCGCTGACTTCATCGGCTTCCTCGAGAATGCCGTCGATAGCCGGACAGTTGACCGTCTTGGCCTTCACGCCATGCAGTTCGAACACCTTCTCGACCCGCTCGATATGGCCTTTGGTCTGGCCGAGGTGCTTCTCCAGGCCGGCTTTCAGCTGCGGATCGGTAGCCTTGTCGATCATCTTCGGCAGCGACTTCTCGATCTGTTTTTCGGCGTAATAGATGTCGCGAAGCGTGTGGACGAAGAGGTCGTCCAGCGTCTTGATGTCTTTCGAAAAGAAACCCATGGCTTTGCCTTTCCATTGTTCTAGCTGTGCGGGCTCCTGGCGGCGGTTCCGCACGGAAGCCGCTGCCTGGTGGGCCGGCTTGGTCCCGGCTTTTAGCGTCAACGTGCGGCTATCGGACGGGTTCCTGGCTTTCCCCGAGCACGCACGGAAATTTCGCGGCGCCGGCCAAAGTTGAAACAGAAGCGCGCCGCAGCGACATCCAAACGAAACATATGTGATGCAAAAGTCACACTAGCCGGAATGCCGACGAACTGCATGGAAAGACCCCGAATCAGCCGCATTCCAGCCACGAACCAAGGCCTTTTTGACCAAAGATTAACATCGTGTTCACCGACTATTCACGCCTCGACGCTATGATGCCCGCAATTCGGAAGGGACATCCGAAATTGGGACAGGGACAGGGACAATGAACTTCTTGACGCACTTCATCGGCTACGCTGCCGCCATCCGCGAATTCGTCGCGCCGACCTACCGGCCGGAGCGCTATTACATGCGCGGCCCCGGCCCCGCTTGCGCACGCCGCGGCCACACGCTCGGCATCAGCGCGCACTGATGACGACCATGGAAGGCCGTCACGACAGCCGGATCTGCAGGCCGGCCGCCGATCACCGTGCGACGACCTATCGCGCGGAACGTCCTGGGCTCGCCGACAGGCGGCGTGCGACAACGCCAAGGTTCTGAGATTCTAGGGCTTTGAGATTCAGGGGCTTTGATCTCGCCGCCGGCAAGCTTATTGTCGTTTGACACCAATCAGCCGGGACTCGCGTGACCGCCCAGCCAGACCATCCTCCCGAAAAGCCAGCCTTCGATGCAAGCCAGCCTCTGATCGTGTTCGACGGCGTCTGCGTGCTGTGCTCTGGCTTTGTGCGCATGGTGGTCAGGCTCGACCGCAAAAGCCGCTTCCGTTTCGCCACGGCCCAGTCGCCGCTCGGCGAAGCGCTGTTCCGAAAATACGGGCTGCGGACGGACAGCTACGAGACCAATCTGGCCCTCATCGACGGTGCCGCCTTCACGCGGCTGGACAGTTTCATTGCCGTGATGGCGGAACTGGGCTGGCCGTGGCGGGCGGCGAGATCTTTACTCCTGCTGCCGCGCCCGCTTCGCGACTGGCTCTACGATCGCGTTGCGAAGAATCGTTACGCGCTGTTCGGCAGGAAAGAGAGCTGCGAAATCCCGTCCGCCGAGTTGAAAGGGCGGCTGATTGGCTAGGCCGGCCGCTGCAAGGGTTCTATCCTGCACGATACCGCGGGCGGATCGGCACCCCCCTTTGCCGGAATCATCCGTTATCGCGGCTGGCTCGAAGCTTCGCAAGGCTCCAGCAAGATCGCGTCGCCTGCCGCCCTGGCGAGTTCGCGGCAGCCCTGAATCGTGCACAGCGTCCAGCCTTCACCCGTCGCGCCAGAGGCCGCGAGCACAAGGCGCCGCTGCGGCGCCATCTTGGGTTTATAGACCCACCAACCGTCCCGCAGCACCGAGCCTTCCGGCGGCTCCATGCCGGCGCCCGAGCCCTTGATCCGCGCCTCGGCGATCTGCAAGCCGGAAGGCATCACTTTCCAGTCTTCCTGCCAACGCGTCTTTTCCACCGAATGCGTCCAGGCGAGCGTGAACGCAGCCACAGTGAGCGTCACCGTCTTGCCGGCGGCGAGGATACAGAGGCTCATGCGGTGCCGGTGGCCTGCCGCGCACGCCAGCAATGCCAACCGATCCAGGCGACAGAGAGCGCCCAGCCGGCTTCGTCGGTGACTGGCAGCGCCGCAACCAGCAGCACGCCGGCGGCGAAGGCGACGAGACGTTCCCACCAGGCCATGCGCCGGGCGAGGAACCCGACGGTGGCTGCGCCCCACAGGGCAATGCCCACGCAAGCCTTGGCGACGACATAGGCGACCTCGACGGGATAGCCGAACTGGGCGGCGATCGGGCCGGGGTCCTGCAACATCAGCGCCGGGGTGTAGACCGCCATGAACGGCACGACGAAGCCGGCGACGGCAAGCTTGGTGGCCTGGATGCCGATCTTGAGGCCGCTCTCCTTGGCCATGGGCGCGGCGGCGAAGGCGGCCAGCGCCACCGGCGGTGTGAGGTCGGCCATGATGCCGAAATAAAAGACGAACATATGGCTGACCACCAGCGGCACACCGAGCGACAGCAATGCCGGTCCGGCCAGCGACGAGGTGATGATGTAGTTGGGGATTGTCGGTATGCCCATGCCGAGCACCAGGCAGGTCAGCATGGTCAGCACCAGTGACAGGAACAGATTGTTCTCGCCGATGGAGATGATCCAGCCGATGAAAGTCGAGGCGATGCCGGTGAGCGTCAAAGTGCCGATGACGACGCCGACGATGGCGCAGGCGATGCCGACCGGCAACGCGTTCTTTGCTCCCTCGGCAAGCGAATCTACGCATATCTGCAGCGTCTCGCGACCGCCCTTGAAGGTGACGCAGGCGACAATTAGCCCGGCGATCACAAGACTGAGGATATTGACGCCGAATTTCATGAAAGAGGCGGCGGCAAGTCCCAACCCCAGCCAGAAGACGATGCGGAAGGCAAGCGGCCCGATCAACGCCGCCAGCGGCGTGCCGAGGATGAGCACGATGGTCAGCGCCAGACCCATGGTGCCGGCAAAGATCGGCGTATAGCCGGCAAACAGCAGATAGATAAGCGCGGCCAGCGGCAGCACCAGCGGCCAATGTCTTCTCACCGCGTCCCACGGATTGGGCAGGTCCGCCTTGGCCATGCCCTGTAGGCCGGCCTTGCCGGCTTCCAGGTACACCTGCCAGAAGCAGGCGCCGAAATAGAGCAGCGCCGGGATGATCGCCGCCTTGACCACCTCGGCATAGGGAATGTTCAGCGTCTCGGCCATGATGAAGGCGACCGCGCCCATCACCGGCGGCATGATCTGGCCGCCCATTGACGAGGTTGCCTCGACGGCGCCGGCGAAAGCCGAACGGAAGCCGAAGCGCTTCATCAGCGGGATGGTGAACTGGCCGGAGGCCACCACATTGGCGACGCCAGAGCCGGAAATGGTGCCCATCAACGCGGAGGACAGAACGCAGACCTGGGCCGGGCCGCCGCGCCACGAGCCGACCAGGCCAAGGGCGAAATCGTTGAACAGTGCGATCATGCCGGCGCGTTCGAGAAAGGCAGCGAAGACGACGAAGATGAAGATATAGGCGGCCGAGACGTAGACCGGCGTGCCGTATATGCCTTCGGTGCCAAAGGCGAAGGTGTCGATGAGCTGGGCGAAATCATAGCCGCGATGGATGAAGGGCGGCGGCAGGTGATTGCCGAAGAAAGCATAGGCGAGAAAGATCAGAGCGATCAGGGCAAGCGGCAGCCCCATCAGCCGCCGCGCCGCCTCGAAGACCAGCACGACCAGCACCGTGCCGATGATCAGGTCCGGCGTGGTGAGGAAGCCGGAGCGGCGGATGAGGTCGGTATAGAAGACCCAATTGTAGAGGCCGGTGGCAAAGCCGAGCACGCCGAGCGTCCAGAACGCTGCTTTCGCCGGTGTGCTTGTGGCGCGCAGATTGGCGATCAGGGCAAAGCCGAGCAACAGCAAGAAGCCGACATGCATGGCGCGCACCACCTGGCTCGGAAGGCTGCCATAGGCGGCGATGTAGATCTGGAAGATAGAAAAG
>NZ_RZSX01000383.1:0-5671 GCF_004023105.1 Mesorhizobium sp. M5C.F.Ca.IN.020.32.2.1
GAATAAATCAGGTAGCGACCTAGCGCTTTCAGAATACCGGAGTTGAATGAACCGAATTCAGGTGCGCTTTTGCGCGCCCAGTGATCCCAACGTGATGGAGGAGATGGCAATGCCGATCGAGTTCACGCATGTTCCCGGTAAAACTCACCCTGCCGATTCAACCGTGCCGTTTTTCTACGATTTCGCGGAAACCGCGACAAAGCTGTCGCTGATCGAGAACATCGGTTTCCAGAAGATCGTCGTCGACGATCCGGCCGGGCTGCTGACCAATATGGATATTGCCGCCCGGGCGCTGGACCGCACGTCCTCACTCGAGGTCGTTCTCACGCATTGGGCCGGTGTGATCGAGCCGACGGTGGCGGCACGGCAACTGGCGGCGCTCGACTCGAAAAGCGGCGCGCGGTTGTCGCTCAGGATGCTCAGCGAGCCGCTGAACGATGACGATGCCGAAACACGTCCGGTCGGTCATAAGCTCGTCTGGCAGCGGATCGACGAATATCTGGTGCTGCTGAAGCGGTTGTGGTCGAACAACAGGCCGTTCGATCATGAAGGCGCCTTCTACAGCGTCAAGGGCGGCTATGTGCCGCGCAAGGGGCCGACTGTCGCTGACGTGACCATCCGCATGGGCGGCCAGTCCGGAACGGCCCTCAAGGTCGCCGGGCGGCATGCCGATGTCTTCGAACTGGCGCCAGGTTCGCTCAACGAGATCCGCCAGCTGATGGAGCGGGTGCGCAGTGCCGCCGCCGAACACGGCCGGGCCGGCAAGCTGCGTTTCGCGCTTCCCGTCCTGATCCGTTCGGAGGACAACGCCTCCTGCCAAAAAGCCGTCGAAATTGCTGGGCCGCCGGCGCAGATCGCGTTGTCGCTGCTCCCTTATGCGGCCCTGGGAATCGAGGAATTCATGATCATCGGCATCGATCGGCCGCGCGAGATCGCAATGGCTGGCCGAGAAATGATAGCGCTGCTGCGCAACACTCTGGCGCGCCGCAAGGCCGATGTCCCTCAGCCCGGCACGTTTGCGCGTCGCGTGATCCGGGAAGCACGCGCCGGCTGAGCGTGGCTGGACTATGTGCCTTGTGGCCGCCAGCCCGAAGCACTTGGGGGTGCCGCTCATTGCCGGGCTTTCCACACCAGCACCATGAAATAAGGCCCTCCGACCAGAGCAGCCAGCAAACCCGCCGGAATCTGCCATGGGAAAATGAGCATCCGGCCGGCCCAGTCGGCCGAAACAAGGATCATGCCGCAAGGATCGCGGATGCGAAAAGCGGTGGCAAGGCACGTTGGAAGCCGAGCATGCGGGCCAGGTGCGGCGCCGTAGGAATCGAGCGCCGTGAACAGCGTGAAATTGCTCTCCTTGAGCTGCAGCCCGTCCTTGTAGAAGACGCCGCTGGAGTTCGAAATGCCGCGCAGGCCGTGGCCACGATTGTCGGTGCCGTAGAGATTGCCGCTTGCGCCTGGCGTATAACGCAGCGCGCTAGTCAGGCTATCCACCGCCTGCGCTTCCATCTGGTCTTTGGTGATGACCGCTATCGACTGCGGCGTCTCGATCAACGGTGTGTCGCTCTTGGTGGCAGTGGAGCCCTGGGTAGCGACATAGCCGTCGACCGTCCCAAAGGCGCTTTCGACGCGTTCCTGAATGCTGATCGGGTCGAGAGTGGTGGTCGCATCCTGCGCGACGGCGCGGCCGCCGCCAAGTAGCACCGGCAGCGACATCGCCGCGATCAGCAGGTTTCGGCGCGCAGTCACTTCATCTTGAGTTCTTCCGCGACCTGAACCAACGACCATCTCGGCGCGCTCCACATTTTCGAATTTCGACGCAAATCTGGGGCGTCACGCATTTTGTTGACTCAAAAAGCCATCATCATTGTTGACTATTAAACTCATGTTTCATAGTCAACCGGGCATCGGCGCCGAAAACCGGATTGCCGAAAGCCGGATTTCGAGATGCACTCACAAAGCTGGAGGGAGGCCGAGACCGTGGCAGGAACTCATGCCCAGACTGCCTTCTATGTCGAAGCGGTGCGGTTCGCTGTCGGCGAGCGGACGCTGCTCGGGCCGGTCACACTCGAACTGCAACGCTCGCGCGTCTACGGGCTGATCGGGCACAACGGCTACGGCAAGTCGACGCTGATCAAGCTTCTGGCTCGCCAGCAGCCGGCAAGCTCGGGCGGCATCACCTTCGCGCAGCGTCCGCTGGTGCAGTGGGGCGTGCGCGAACTCGCCCGTGCGCTCGCCTATCTGCCGCAGATGACGCCGGCGGCGACCGGCTTGACCGTGCGCGAACTGGCGACGCTCGGACGCTATCGCTGGCACGGCGCGCTCGGCCGCTTCGGGCACGAGGACAGGCGCCATGTCGACGAGGCGCTTGCCCTGACCGACATGGCGGATTTCACCGACCGGCCGGTGGACGAATTGTCCGGCGGCGAGCGCCAGCGCGCATGGCTGGCCATGCCGGTGGCGCAGAATGCCGGCGTCATGCTGCTCGACGAGCCGATCTCGGCGCTCGACATCGCCCATCAGGTCGAGGTGCTGGGGCTGGTCAGGGACCTCAGCCGCAAACGCGACCTGTGCGTCGTCGTCGTGCTGCACGATCCCAACATGGCGGCGCGCTACTGCGACGAATTGATCGCACTGAAGGACGGCAGGCTGCTGACGCGCGGCACGCCGGACCAGATCATGCAGGGCGACGTGCTCAAAGGAATTTTCGGTGTGGAGATGGGCGTGTTTGCACACCCCATCACCGGCCAGCCGATCGGCTATGTGCAATGAGGCCACTGTGAGAATAAGGAAGAAGTCCTTGTCCAGACATGGTTTGTTCGCGGCGGTGATCGCATTCGCCATCCTGTCGGCTGGCGGCACTGCCGCCCAGGAGCAACCGGCCGCCCCGGCGATCGAGGCGCCGGCTCCCGCGCCTGGGCAGGCTGCGCCAGGCGCGGCCGCGCCACCGGCGATGCAGCCCACCGTGACAACGCCCACCGAGACCACGCCTATCGAGACGGGGCCTTCGACGGCGACGTCTTTGACCTTACCGCATGATCTGTCGCCATGGGGCATGTTCATTGCGGCCGACATCGTCGTGAAAGCGGTGATGATCGGGCTGGCTTTTGCGTCCTTCGTCACCTGGACGATATGGCTGGCCAAATCGCTGGAGATCCTTGGCGGCAAGCTGCGCGCCCGCCGCGCGGCACAAGCGATCGGCAATGCCGCGACGCTGAACCAGGCGGGGCGCGCGCTTGGTCACAATGGCGGTCCCGGCGCCCTGCTGGTGCGGGCGGCAGAGGAAGAGACCGCGCTTTCGGCCGGCTCGCTCGACCATGTGTCCGGCGACGGATTGAAGGAGCGGGTCACCTCGCGCCTGTCGCGCATCGAGGCGGCGGCGGCGCGGCGCATGTCGCGCGGCACCGGCGTTTTGGCGACGATCGGCTCGACCGCGCCCTTCGTCGGCCTTTTCGGCACGGTCTGGGGCATCATGAACGCCTTCATCGGCATCTCGCAGGCGCAGACCACCAATCTCGCCGTCGTTGCGCCGGGCATTGCAGAAGCCCTGCTGGCCACCGCGATGGGCCTTGTCGCGGCGATCCCGGCGGTGGTCATCTACAACGTCTTTGCACGCTCGATAGCCGGCTATAGGCAGATCCTTGCCGATGCATCGGCAGGAGTCGAACGGCTGGTCAGCCGGGATCTGGATTTCCGCACGGTCGCGCCGGCAAAGCAGCTGGCCGCGGAATGAGCACGGAGCGACGCCATGGCAGCTAGAATTCGAGAGAACATCGACGGCGATCTCGCGGAAAACCACGAGATCAACGTCACGCCGTTCATCGACGTGATCCTGGTCCTGCTGATCATCTTCATGGTCGCCGCACCATTGCTGACGGTCGGGGTGCCGATCGACTTGCCGGACACGCAGGCCAAGGCGATGAATGTCGACACGCAGCCGATCACGGTCTCCATCAACTCCGCCGGCCAGATCTATCTCCAGGAGACCGAAATCCCGGTTGAGGAACTGGTGGCGAAGCTGCAGGCGATCTCGAAGACCGGCTATGACGAGCGCATCTTCATCCGCGGCGACAAGTCGACGGACTATGGCACCGCCATGAAGGTGATGGCCCGCATATCGGCCGCCGGATACAAGAATATCGGCCTGGTTTCATTGCAGGAACAGGATCAATAGACGCAAGATGAGGACCGGCCTCACCACATCGGTGATCTTGCATACGGTCGTGATCGGCTTCGGCCTGTTCACGCTGTCGGCGCCGGCTGCATTGCCGGCGTCCGATGCCGAGTCGCTGGCGGTCGAAATCGTGCCGATGGAAGCGATCGCGCAGATACAGCAGGGCGACAAGAAGGCTGCGGTGAGTGAAAAGCCGGCGCCATTGCCTACCCAGCGCCCGGACATCGTGGCCGACGCGCAGACGGTCGGTGAGAACAGCGTCGATACCGACAAGCCGCCGACGCCGGAACCCAAGCCCCAGCCGGTCGATATGGCTGAGGCGCCGCCGCCCGCGCCGACGCCGAAAGAGAAGCCGAAGCCCGAGGATGTGCCGAAGCCGAAGGAACAGCCCAAGCCTGTTCCGGCGACGGAGGTCGCACCGGTCCCGCAGCCGAAGGAAGAGGTCAAGCCCGAGCCTGTCAAGCAGGCGGAGCCTAAGCCAACACCGGCCAAGGAGCCGGCGCCGACGCCGCCGCAGGACAAGACCGCCGCCATCGACCCGCAGCCTGAGGTCAAGCCGGACGCCGTCGCCGAAGCAATAGCGAAAGAGCAGCCCACCGAGACGACGCAGCTTCCGGACTCTGCACCTGCGCCGCAGGCGCGGCCGAAGCCGCAGCCGGCCCAGGCCGAAAGCGCCAAGGCGCCGGAGCGCAAGAACGCCGACAAGCCGGTCAAGGAGGCCTCGTCCAAGCCGAAGTCGGAAGACAAGCAGTTCAACGCCGACGAGATTTCCGCGTTGCTCGACAAGCGGAAGCCGTCCGGCGGCGGCGCCAAGCGTTCAACCCAGCAGGCATCGCTCGGCGGGGACAAGAATCAGGGCCAGAAGCTTTCAAGGTCGGAGCAGGGGGCGTTGGAGGCTCAGCTTGGTGGTTGCTGGACCCTGCCGGTAGGGCTCGAGGGTTCCGAGAATTTCATCGTCGTGGTCCGGTTCAACCTCGATGCCTCCGGCAAGCTGGACGGACGGCCATCTGTCGAAAAGTCGAGCGGAAGCCGCCCGTTCGACGAAAGTGCCGTTCGCGCGGTTCAGAAATGCGATGTGGCCGGCCTGCAGGTTCCCGCAGGCAAACAAGACATCTGGGCCGACGTGCGGGTCACGTTCGATCCGAGGGAGATGCTGGGCCTATAGGTCTGGCGCCCGTAGAATCATTGAAGAGAAGCGAGAAGACATGAAATCCATCCTCAAGCCGCTCCTGATGATCGTAGCGATGGCGCTGGGCATGACTGCCGCCGCCACCTTGCCGGCGCGGGCGCTCGTTGAGCTCAACGTCAACAAAGGCAATGTCGAGCCGCTGCCAATCGCCATCACCGATTTCCAGGGCGGCGATGCGTTGGGCGCGGAGATTTCCGGCATCGTCAGCGCAGACCTGAAACGCTCCGGCCTGTTCGCGCCGATCGACAAGAGCGCCTTCATCGAAAAGATCTCCAATCCGGATGCCACGCCCCGCTTCGAGGACTGGAAGG
>NZ_RZSX01000384.1:0-5666 GCF_004023105.1 Mesorhizobium sp. M5C.F.Ca.IN.020.32.2.1
CCCAATGGCCATTCCGACGTGCTGTTCGGCCATGTCGCCAGCCGCAATGCCGACATCATCGCCGCCGTGTCCGGCTGGCGCGAGACATCGGGCGGCATTCCCGGGCCGTTCGAGGCGTGGCTTGTGCATCGCGGCTTGGAAACGCTCGACGTGCGTTTCGACCGCATGTGTTCTTCCGCCGAGGTGATAGCGCGGCGTCTGGAGAGCCATCGTGCGATCAGCGGCTTGCGCTTTCCGGGTCTGGTAGGCGACCCTTCGCACAATCTCGCCCGCGCCCAGATGGAGCGCTTCGGCTTTCTCATCTCGTTTGTGCTGGCATCGGAGGACAAGGCCGAGGATTTCATCAACAACTGCTTATTGATGCAGGCGGCGACGTCGTTCGGAGGCGTGCATACGTCGGCGGAACGGCGAGCAAAAAGAGGAGACGCTGTTCCGCCCGGCTTCGTTCGCCTGTCGGTCGGCTGCGAACCGGTGGAAGAGCTTTGGCAGGCGATCGAAGCGTCGCTGGACGGCATCGGCGGCTGAACGGATCGATCACGGAGCCAGATCGTCGGCTTCGATATTGCGCCGGCCATGCAGCCCGCGCAGGATCTCGACTGCATCCTCGCTGACACGATACAAGGTGAGATACTCGCCGACGACCAGATGGCGGATGCCGGACGAATGTCTTCGCGCGGTGCGCCTGAGAAGGGATAAGTCGCCAGTTGCCGCCAGCGGGCTTCCGGTCGAGCAGCCGGTCCGCTACAGCCTCGTCGTCTCGCGCAACATGGAGCCAGGTCGCGATCAAATCCTCTTCTGCATTGCAGTTCGGATGATGGGCAGCAAATTCATGCCGCGTTATCGGATTTCAATCGTCTGCGCGCTTCGGCCTTGATTTCGTCGATCGACGCAAACCGACCCGGTCCGCTGTCAATTCCCTCCTGCACCAGCTTGCGCAACTCCTCGACCGTATAGCCGTGCAGGTCGCGGCGGGTCCTTGCATTGCCTGAGCGCGTCGCGGATCACCTCGCTCGCCGAGCATATTCGCCGGCGGCGACCACAACGTCGACCGCCGCCGCCAGTTCCGGCGAAAGCGTGATGCTGCGTTTGTCGACCTGACCCATGATGCGCTGCTGATATTGCCCGCGCCTATATGGTACGATTAATCGCACCGACTTCAAGAAACGCTTGTTACGCCCACTGCCCAGCAAAGCCGGTTCAGTAGTAAAGCGCCTGAACCAGCAGGCGCCCGATGACGCAACCTGCTGATATCAGGGGATGTCCTTGTAGTATCTGGAAGAAATTGCCAGCTGGCCTGTAAGCCGGGTTCTGTATGGCCCTCGCCCCTTGCGGCGCGAGAACGTGGCGGCCATTCATCTTGGGCGCATGTTGCCATGCACCTCACGCAACCTACCCGGACGGTGAGCCGGAAACAGCCCTCGAGGGTTTCCCCTCGCACCGTCCCTATTCGGTCTTGCTCCCGGTGGGGTTTACCGTGCCGCTCCTGTTGCCAGTCGCGCGGTGGGCTCTTACCCCACCCTTTCACCCTTACCACGGTAAAACCGTGGCGGTTTGCTTTCTGTGGCACTTTCCCTAGGGTCGCCCCCGCCGGCCATTAACCGGCACCGTGTCTCCATGGAGCCCGGACTTTCCTCACCCGCAGCCTTTCGGCTTCGCGGGTGCGGCCGCCCGGCCAGCTGGCAAGGCGTATAAAGGGGTTCAAGGCCGAAAACGCAAGAAAAAAGCAGGTTCGGGCTTATTACGCCGGCGCTCCAAGCGCGGCCAACTGCACCTTGACCTTGCCGCAATAGGCCGCGGAAATCGGGTTCATCCGCTTGGCGCCATGGCCGGCATTGTATTTGAGAATCGTGCCGCAGGTCGTGCCGCCGCCGAGGTTGTGCGCCATGGCGAGGTATTTCATGCCGTATTTGATGTTGGTCTCGGGATCGTAGAGGCCCTTGATCGAGCCGCTGTAACCCATCATCCGCGCCGTCGACGGCTTGATCTGCATCAGGCCGATCTCACCGGCGCTGCCGACCTGGTTCGGCCGGAAGCTGCTTTCGATCATGATGACGGCCTTGGCGAGCGAGACCGGCACACCATTGCTGGCGGCATGACGCTCGATGATCGCCGAATACTGGCCACTGCCGCCAGCGGCCGCCGCGTTCGGCGCCTCCGCCCGGCTTTTCCCGCCGATCGACGCCGTCGTCGCCTGGTCGATGCGGGTCCTGTTGCGCTTCACGTGCCGTTTGGAGACTGCATTTTTTGCGGAGGCTGGCTTGTTTACCTTTACCCCAGCTTTTTCCGCCTTTGCGGATGCTGGCTTTTTCACCTTTACCGCAGCAGCTTTTACCGCCTTTGCGGAGGCTGTCCTTTTTTCCTTTGCATCTTGGCCGGCTTTCGGCGTGGCGGTTTTATCGGACACGGTAATGAAACCCTGGTCGGCCCGCTGGCTCAGCGGCGCGCCATGGGCGGCACCGATGGCGAAAGTCAGTACGCCGGCAGCAACAGCTGCCGTTAAAACGGTCAATTTCTGCATGGGATCCTGTTCTGTTTTGAACGCGCGAAGAACTTCACGCAGCTACGCTAAATCAACATCGGAACATCTGGGGGCTCTAGGTCCGACAATTTGCACGGATCGCCTTTGACGGCCGAATTGGCGGCAAAAAAGGCGAGGCAAGTCACTTTGAGTGACAGGCTGTAACTGAACAGCTAGGATAAGACTACTTGGGCGGAACTGCCCTCACGGAAGCAAGCAGCCTTTCCAGCGTGCGGATTGTCGATCCGTCGGCCACGCCATCCACTTTGCGTTGGCGGAAATGCCGTTGAAAAGCCTCGACCACGATTTCGGTATGCCGGTCAAAATTGCCTGATATCTCTACGCCATAACCGTAGAGCGCCAGCATCGATTGCAACGCCTCGACCTCGGCATTCGCATCGCCGGCCTTCAGCACCGCGCCGCGCCTGAGGGGTGCCGCTTCGACGAGATGGCCGACACCGGCCTCGAACAGCGCTTTCCAAGGGAATTTCTCGCCGGGGTCGATCTTGCGTCCCGGCGCCACGTCGGAATGGGCGAGCACCCGTTGGGCTGGAATCGTATGGCGCTGAACAATTCCCTTGCACAGGCCGATGACGGCATCGATCTGCGGTTTCGGAAAATTCCGATAGCCCAGCGAATGCCCCGGATTGACGATCTCGATGCCGAGCGAACAGGAGTTGATGTCGCTGCGTCCGAACCAGGAACTCTTGCCGGCATGCCAGGCACGGTCGCTTTCCCTGACCATCTGGACGATGCGGCCGTCCTCATGGACGAGATAATGCGACGAAACCTCGCTGGCCGGATCGCACAGCCATGCTTCGGCGCCGGCGCCAGTCTCCATCCCGGTGTAGTGCAGCACCATCATGTCGGGCTTCTCGCGTCGTGGACCGAAATTCGGCGATACCCTTACCTCGGCGCTCGGCTCGTCGGGCGGGAAGCCGCTCATGCGTGCCGCAGGCCTCGTTCGATCATCTCATAGGCCGCGTTGATCGCCGCTATCCTGCTCGTTGCGATCTTGACGAATTCCTGCGGCAGCCCGCGTGCGATCAGCCGATCGGGATGGTTGTCCGAAACCAGCTTGCGATAACGCCTCCTGACCTCCTCGAACGTTTTTCCCCGCTCGATGCCAAGCACGACATAGGGATCGGCCGCACCCAGGTCGACGTGCCGGGCCAGAATGCTCTGGTAATGCGCCTCCTCGATCCGGAAGATCTCGGCAATACGATGCAGGAACTGCCCTTCGCGCTCGTGGACCAGCCCGTCGGCCTTGGCGATGTGGAACAGCCCGTCGAGAATGTCCTCCAGCATCTTGCAGTTCGAATGACCGGAGCCGCAAAGCTGCGCCATGCGCGCGGCATAGGTCTCGAACCCGGCAATGTCGCGCTTGGCCAGATCGTAGAGCCGCGCCACATTGCGCGTTTGGTCCTTCGGCACTTCGAATATCTGCTGGAAGGCGCGCACCTCGTCCTGCGTGACGATGCCGTCGGCCTTGGCCATCTTGGCCGACAGCGCGATCATCGCTACCGAGAAGGCGACGCGCCGGCGCAGATCCGGGTCGCCGGAGAAAACCGTGCGTACAGCCTCGACCACGTCGACGACGCCGGACGAGGTTGAGGACGAAACGCGCGTGATGAAGTCGCCAAAGCGATCCCAAATCGACATGGGCACCTATTAGGGCTAACTGGCCACCGCTATCAAGCGAAGACAATGCCGCAGGGCAGCCGATTTCGCGGCCGCCTGACCAGCTGGCGCAACCGTCGATCATGGAAAATCAGCAGGCGGCAGCGGCGGCCACAGCGAGCGAAACTGCCAGCCTTCGTCGCCTTGCCATTCGGCCCCTTCTGCTGGGCGAAAAAGTAACGGGCGAAACTGCGCTTGCGGCGGCGGTCGCAAGGAGCGTGTCCTGAAGTCAGAAGGCCGGCATGATGCCGGCCTTCTGTTCATCACCTGAGAACTACTGCGCCGGCGCAGCCGGAGCCGGCTCGGCCGGCTTCGTCGCGTCAGGCGCCGGCTGCATCGGCTGTTCGTTCGCCGGCGGATTGGTGCTCTGCGTGGTTGTGGCGTCCCCGCCCGTGCCGCTATCGCTGCAAGCCGCAACGCCAAGCAGGGCAAGCGCCGAAACCGACGCAAGAATGAGTTTCTTCATGACATCTCTCCTCTAATCACGCCCCCCGCTACCGGGTGACGAGCGAGGACAGAATGCATCAGGCGCTTATGAGTTTCATAACGTTGCGTTTCCGCATGTAACATCATCTGCTTTTGCCGTTGCCGGCGAAGCCCTGGCGAACTAACACCAAGCCAGGGCGAATTAACATATTGAATCAATAAAATGCCTAGGAGAGCTGCCGTGACCGCCAAATGGGATTTCTGGATCGACCGCGGCGGCACCTTCACCGATGTCATAGGCCGTGATCCGGAAGGCGGGCTGCACCCGCGCAAGCTGCTTTCCGAGAATCCTGAAGCCTATACCGACGCCGCCATCCAGGGCATTCGCGATCTGCTCGAATTAAAATCCGGCGCGCCGATCCCGTCCGGCCTGATCGGCGACATCAAGATGGGCACTACCGTTGCCACCAACGCGCTTCTGGAGCGCAAGGGCGACCGCGTGCTGCTGCTCATCACCAGGGGATTTCGCGACGCGCTGAGGATCGCCTATCAGGCGCGGCCCGACATCTTCGCCAAGGAGATCATTCTTCCCGAACAACTCTACGAGCGCGTCATCGAGGTCGACGAGCGCGTGCGCGCCGACGGCTGCGTCGATCGGCTGCTCGACATCGCCGCCGTGCGCCCAGCCATCGAACAGGCCAAGGCCGACGGCATTGACGCCGTGGCGATCGTCTTCATGCATGCCTGGAAATATCCCGACCACGAAAAGGCGGTTGCAAAAGTCTGCAGAAAACTGCGGTTTCGCCAAGTCTCGGTCAGCCACGAGGTCTCGCCACTCATCAAGCTGGTCGGCCGCGGCGACACTACCGTGGTCGATGCCTATCTGTCGCCGATCCTATCGCGCTATGTGCAGAGGGTGGCGGAAGAGCTGGGCGTTTTCTCCCCCCTCGAGGGGGAGATGGCCGCGAAGCGGCCAGAGGGGGTCGCCCAAGGCAGCGCGAGGCCTCAAGGAACGTCGAGCACTGCCGCAACGACCCCACCC
>NZ_RZSX01000385.1:0-5663 GCF_004023105.1 Mesorhizobium sp. M5C.F.Ca.IN.020.32.2.1
CCGACAAGCCGCCTAAACCGCCGGAATTCTTTGCCCGCCTCGACCAGATACGTGAACGCGGCTACGAAATGATGGCGTCAATGCAGACCGCCGGCGTATTCAACCTGTCGACCCCCGTTCTCGGTTCGGACGGCAAGGCAATCGCAGCACTATCGATCCCCTACATAACCCTGGTCAACGCACCCAAGGCGCCCGATATCACCAGGACGATAGAGCTGTTGCTGGCGGCGACCGAAAAGCTGTCGCAACTGGCGGGATCAACAGTCAAGCAGGCGAAGTAAATTCTTATTTGAATGAAAAATTTCTCCGTGAGATGATTCGAAAACGCCGGAGGGGAGAGCCTTGTCATGATCTTCGACACCCATCTACACCTGATCGACCAGTCGGCGCTGCGCTATCCCTGGCTCTCCGGCGTGCCGGCACTAAACCGCGATTTTTCCCACGACGAATTTGCAGTCCAAGCTCGCCGGGCCGGCATAGAGGGCGCATTGCATATGGAAGTCGATGTCGATCCGGCCGATATCGAGGCTGAGACCAGCCATGTGAAGGCGCTGTCGCAACAGAAGGACAGTTTGCTGAGAGGGGCGATCGCCTCCTGCCGTCCGGAAGAGCCGGACTTTGCCGCCTATCTCGAGCGTCAGAAAGCCAATCCCTTCGTCAAGGGTTTTCGGCGCGTACTCCACGTCATGCCGGACGAGCTTTCGGAAGGCGCGCTGTTTCGCGAAAACATCAAGCGGCTTGCTGGCACCGGGCTGACATTCGATCTCGTTGTCCTGCCGCATCAAATCCCTAAAGCGATCGCACTCGCCGATCTCGCGCCTGGCGTCCAGTTCGTGCTCGACCATTGCGGCGTACCCGACATCAAGGGCAGCCGTGAGCATCCCTGGCGCGAGCATATGGCAGAGATTGCGCGGCGCCCGAATGTCGTCGGCAAGATTTCCGGTGTGGTCGCCTATGCGGACGCTGGATCGTGGACCGTCGAAACGCTGCGTTCCTATGTGGAGCACACCATCGAATGCTTCGGCTGGGATCGCGTCGTGTGGGGCAGCGACTGGCCGGTCTGCACGCTTGGCGGCGGGCTAGCGACCTGGGTGGCAGCAACGCACGCGCTGCTCGCCGGTGCCAGCGTCGACGAGCGGGAAAAGCTGCTTTCCGCCAATGCGAAGCGGCTTTGGCGTTTGTAAGCCGCCTCAGATCGTAGCCGACTCGTGCCGCTCGCGGCCGTAGAGCGAACCAGCAGCACGATGACCAGGCCAAGTGCCGTCTGCACGGTCGAGGGCCGGAAGCCGAGGCCGATCAGCAGCGTGAGCGGCCGCGGATCAGGCTGTTCATGTTCTCCTCCATTTAAGCTGTTTCAGGCTCCTCAACCGGCAGCGCCGGGTGCCGGGAAACTCTCCAGAAACAGGCGATTGAGATCGGCGACGACACGGCCGGCATGGTGCTTTTCGGCCAGGCCGAGATTGATGCGATCGGACGCGGCCTGCTGGAAGGCCATGTAGCCGTCGTGCCGTGGCCTGACCCAGGAACCTTCGAGGGTGGCGCGGGTGTTCATGTAGAAATTACCGGCGGCTGCGTTGACGGCTGCATCGTCCCAGGCTGCGGCATGGCCGGGCTGGCCGCCGGCCGCAGCATAGGGGCCGCACTGCACGTCGCCGCTTGCGATCCAGTAAGCAAAGTCGGTGGCCGCCTGCTTGGCCTTCGAAAAGGCCGACACGGCAATGCCGGTTCCTCCGAGCGCCGAGCCGGCGGGACCGGCATCGCCCACAGCCGGGATGTCGGCGAAGGCAAGGCGATTGGTCCGGAATCCGGCAATGGCATAGGAGACATAGCCATAGATCAGCGGCGCACAGGCGATCCGCGAGCCGGACCTGGCCATTTCCTCCAGGACGTCGATCGGGTCCATGCCAAGGCAGGCCGGATCGACGAGAGCCGCGATCTCGCGCATCATCTCGAAAACGCGGCTTCCCATGTCAGGGTTTACGTGGTCGCCAGGCTCCTCGGCGGCCGGCCGGCCGAGATTGCCGGCAAGCGTGTAGAACACCATCAGCGAATGCGGCGGCCTGAGCGGCAACAGCACACGGCCTTGTCGCGCCAACTCGACCATATCGGCCCAGTTCGCCGGCACGGCGGAAAGCATGTCCGGCCGCCACGCATGCACCTGGCTCGCCGTGTCGATCGGAAACGCCCACTGCCGGCCTTGCCAGTTGTAACTCGGATAGGAGCGGCCGACGCTCCCCGCCGCCAGCGCCGCACGTTCCGCTTCCCGGCCCACGACGTCGAGCGGCGCCAGACAATTCTCGGCGGTGATCTGGCCCACATGCGGATGATCGATGACGATCAGATCATAGGCACGGGCCAGTTCCTCGACCGGAAAGGATTCGAAATCCTGCAGCGAGCGCTTGTCCCACTCTATTGCGACGCCGGTGCGCTGCTTCCACAGCGCCGAACAGGCAACCATCGGGTCGCAGCCGCGCGGATGGCTCCAGGTCATGCCTTTGAGCGTCACGTCGCTCACAGCCCGAATTCCTTGCGGATTTTTGCGCTGTGCTCGCCGATGCGCGGCGCGGCCCGTTCGACTTTCGCGCGGGCGCCATCGACCCTAAGAGGCGAGCGCGTAGTGAGGATTGAGACGTCATCCTCTCGCGTCACGGTTTGCAGCATATCGAGGACCTGGAAGCCCTCGCTGGCCATCATTTCCGGCCAGGTCAGCACCTTGGCACACCAGATGTCGGCAGGCTCGAGGATGGCAAGCCATTCCTCGACCGTCTTCGTCGCGATTTTTTGCGCGATGATCGCCTTGATCTCGTCGCGGGCCGTGAACCACGTCGACGGCTGATCGCGATAGGGCGCAAGCTCTTCGAGCCCCAGCAGATCGGCGAGCTTCGAGATCGGCGACATCGCGATCGCCAAATAGCCGCCCTTCGCCGGATAGACGCCGTAAGGCGCCGACAGATAGGCGTGGGCGCTACGGAAGCCGATCGCCGCGGAAGGCGGCGCCCGTCATTGAGATGCGTGGTCAGCACCTCGAACTGAAAATCGACCAACGCCTCCAGCAGGCTCGTTTCGACATGGCTGCCCGTGCCGGTCACGCCGCGCCGCACCAGTGCGGCAAGGATCCCTTGCGCGGCGGCGGAGCCCGCCAGCATGTCGGCGATCGCCAGGCCGAAGGGCACCGGACCCTGGTCCTCGTCGCCGTTCAGCCACATCACGCCGGAACGGGCTTGCGCCAGCAGATCCTGCCCGGGCCGCTTGACCCAGGGGCCTTTCTCGCCATAGCCGCTGATCGAGGCATAGACCAGGCGCGGATTGATCTTGCGCACCGCCTCAAAATCGAGGCCCAGCCGCTCGATGACGCCGGGCCGAAAATTCTGGATCAGCACGTCGGCCTTGGCCAGCAGGCCGCGCAGCGCCGCAAGGTCGGCCACGTCCTTGAGGTCGATGGCAAGACTTTCCTTGGCCCGGTTGATGGCATGGAAGATGGTGGAATCGCCGCCGATCTCGGTGTCGCTGAGATAAAGCCGGCGCGACAGGTCACCGCCATTCGGCCGCTCGATCTTGATGACGCGGGCGCCGAGGTCGAGCAGCCGCAGCGAGCAGTAGGGTCCGGACAGGAACTGGCTCATGTCGACGACGACGAGCCCGGTCAGCGGCAATTCGGCAGTGGCGGCCATCGCCTATTTCTCCGTCTTCCCGGCGAAATCGGCCGGATTGCTGTACTTCACCGTCTGCAGGTGCTCGCAATAAAGCACAAGCTCTCGCCTTCCGTTTCGGCGAAAATCTGGTCCTGCACGTAAGGGTGGATATCGAGCACCAGCGCGTTGAAAAGGTGGCTGTCGCCCTCGGCCATGGTCCTGCGCAGCGAGCGGATTTTCTGGCCGACCGGCCAGTCTTCATAGAACCAGTTCTCCGCGTTCCAGACGGGCGAGATCGGCGTGGTCCTTCGGCATGTTGGCGGGTGTGTCGACGCCACGCCGACGGTCGGCGCAAAACCAGTCATGACAGTGTCCGCTGGAAGCAAGGATCATCCGTCCGGGCGCGCCGCGGACCAGCGAACTGCATGATCGATCCTCCCGTCAATTTTCTTTTGTGAATAGTATTTTCACATATGGGGTTGTGTTGCAAGCGTGAGCAGGCGAAATTTTGCTCGGGTCCGCGGAGTGCAACGCCGGCGGAACAAGGGAGGATTTGATGCAGAATGCCTGTCTGGTTTTCGTTGGCAGCCTCCGTTGTCGAGCGTCGCCCACAAGGGAAACGGGCCTGACACAGCCCGTCAAGAACGCCCTCATGCTCACAGCATCGCCGAGACGATTGCCGGTGGCGTGGCGATCGTCGCCGATCTCGGCATCGATCGGCTTGTCTCGTACCGCATCGGGCCTGATGGCAGTCTGACCAGACTCGCGGAGCAGGCGCTTGCGCCCGGCGCCGGCCCGCGCCATGTGGCGCTGCATCCGGGCGGGCGCTTCGTGTTCGTCATGAACGAACTGGATTCAACGATCGTGTCGCTTGCGCTCGACAATCTCTCAGGAAGGCTCTCGGTCATCGACACGAAACCGGCCGTGCCGGCGGCGGCGCGCGACGGCAATCATTGCGCCGCCATCCAGATCTCGCCCGACGGCCGCTTCCTCTACAGTTCCAACCGCGGCCATGTCAGCGTTGCGGTGTTTCGGTTGACCAGGAAACAGGCACGCTTGCGCTAGTCGATCACACGCCCTGTGGGGGTGCCACGCCGCGCAATCTGGCGCTGACGCCCTCGGGCCGCCACCTCCTCTCCGCCAACCAAAATGCCGATCGCATCAATATTTTTGCCCGCGACGCTGCCACGGGCCGGCTGGCCGACACCGGACGATCCATCGATATCGGCACGCCCATGTGTGTGAAGATCGTGCGTTGAAAGCCATCGGTCTCGTTCCAGCAGCGAAGGGCTGCACGATCCTGTGATTTCGGCTGAGCCATCAGCGTGATAGCTTCCAGTTGTTTCCGCTGCGGAGTCGTCATGCGTACCAAGCTGCTAGAAATCACCCTTGCTATGTTGCTGCTGGCTGGCGGCCTTCCAGCCGGCCATGCGGAAGTGGCCGAGCGGCCGTCGCCTTCGGGTGGAGTTCTGTCTCTACTTCCGCCTCCCCAGATCTCTGATCATTCGATCGTGATCGCGGGACGTACGCTGAACTATCAGGCAAAGGCCGGCACTCTCTTGTTGTTATCCGGTAAGGGCGACGTCACGGCGGAAATTTTTCATGTCGCCTACACGCTACGTCCCGAGCCAAGCCGGGAACCTGACCCCCGGCGTCCCGTTACCTTCGTATTCAATGGAGGTCCAGGAGCGGCTTCCGCCTATCTGCATCTCGGCGCGCTCGGTCCCCGCGTGATGGCGACGGCGGACAATGGAAGTTTTCTCCCATCGCCGCAGAGGCTTTTGGACAACCCGAACACATGGCTCGACATGACCGACCTGGTCTTTGTCGACCCCGTCGGAACGGGTTACAGCCGCGAAGCACCCGGGACCGAGGCGCGCAGCTTCTGGGGCGTCAACCAGGACGCCGCCTCGATGGGCGCCTTTATTCGCTTCTATCTGGCACAGGCGGGCCGCACGGCGTCACCGGTGTTTCTTGCTGGCGAAAGCTATGGCGGGTTTTGGGGTGCACTGCTCGCCAAGACGCCTCAGG
>NZ_RZSX01000386.1:0-5646 GCF_004023105.1 Mesorhizobium sp. M5C.F.Ca.IN.020.32.2.1
TTCCATCACGCATCGATTTTGAGAGTACGCATAGCGTTGTCCCAAAACCGCTGGGCACTTTTGGGCGACATGCTTCCGGGGAGGGAATCATGGATTTTTCAGCAGTGAACTGGCTGGCGGTGATTGTCGCCGCGGTGGTGGCGTGGTTGTTCGGCGCTGCATGGTACATGGGCCTGAGCAAGCCGTGGCTCAAGGCCGCCAGGCTTGATCCGGCGACCATGAGTAAATCGCCGCTGCCCTTCGTCATCAGCTTCATTGCGGAACTTGTCATGGCGCTCGTCATGTCCCTGATTATCGGAGCGATGACCGGTGGCGAACCGAGCCTCGTTGCCGGGCTCGTCTTCGGCTTCGTTCTCTGGTTCGGATTCGTCGCCACGACGTTATCCGTCAATCATCGCTACGAAGGGTTCGGCTGGGACCTGACGATAATAGACTGCGGTCACTGGCTCGGCGTGCTGCTTATCATCGGCGCGGTGATTGGCTGGTTCGGCGCAGGGGAAGTCGCGGGCTGATCCTGCCGCCACGAAATAGGTCGACGACCGCCGGCTGATCACTCAGAGCGGCCTAAAGCTCATCCAAGCGTTGGTCCGGCTGCGGGTTGTGAACTTCGTTCAGGAGCCAATCCCTGAACGCCTCGATCCTGGCGTCGTTGGCCGATCCGATGGGGTAGACCAGATGATAGGCGAAGTCGGGCGGAACCCTGATGCCAAGTTCGAAGGGCCGGATCAGCCGGCCCTCGGAAAGATCGTTTGCCACCATGGCAAAATCGGCGAGCGCGACGGCATTGCCGTCGAGTGCGGCCTGAACGGCGTCGGTCGAGGTGCCGAACACGATCGTCCGGCTGTCGTCGAAATCATCGACGCCGGCCGCCGCCATCCACATGCGCCAATTCGGCCACGTCACGCCTTGTCGCGCCCACTCGATATGGGCAAGCGTGTGATGGAAGAGATCGCGCGGCTCGCGCAGCGGTGGGCCGGAGGCCAGCAGGCTGGGGCTGCACACAGGAATGATGATGTTGTCGAACAGCCGGTGGGTGCAAAGGCCCGGATATTTTCCCGCGCCGAATCGGATTCCGACATCGACGTCGTCCAGGTCGAAATCGCGCAATTCGGACGCAATGTCGAAGCGGAGCTCGATGCCCGGCCGCTGCTTGCGAAAGTCATCGACGCGCCGCATTAGCCATTTTGTCGCAAACTGCGCGTCGAGGGTCACTTTCAGCAGCGCCGTTCCGCGCGCCATCTTGTGCGCCCGTGAGACGGCCCGGCCAAGCAGATCCAGCGCGTCGGTCGACGCCTCGAACAGCACCGCGCCCGCCTCCGTCAGCCGGATCGTGCGGCTGGTGCGCGTGAACAGCACGATGCCGAGCTGATCCTCGATTTCCTTGATCTGGTGGCTGACCGCAGCCGGCGTCAGGCCGAGCTCATCTGCGGCGCGGGTGAAATTGAGGTGCCGGGCCGCCGCCTCCAGCGTCCTCAGTGCACGGGTTCCCGGCAGCAGGCGAGCCATCACAGTAGGACGAGGAGAGGCCGGTCGATCATTTTCCAATCCTCAAATAAAACTTGAAGATGGTGAGAAAACTACTCGTTTCTCGTTTTGATTTCAATCCGGCATGATGGGACCATCGAAATAACATCAAACCGGATTTGACATCCGAATGAAGTGGATTGTGCCATGTCCCACATAGTTATAACTCCTGCAATCGCCCGGTCGGCCTGGCTGCGCGCGACGCTTGACTGGTTTCGCCATGCGAAAGTTGCGGTCAATCTCCCGCATCAGAACGTCGACGATCTTGCGGACCGCCAATTGCGCGACATCGGCGCCGAACGCAAGGATGTCGCGCGCGTGACGGACCGGGAACTCGGCCGGTTGGGTCTGCTCGACATCGGCTGGCAGAGGCCGCGGACGTAGGGCAGTAGGGCAGTAGGGCAGTAGGGCAGCTAAAAGGTAAGCGGCGCGCCTGCGCGATCCTACTGACACTTTCCTATTCCCCTATTCCCCTATTCCCTACCTCACCACCTTCATCACCGTGCGATCCGACAGCAGCGGCAGCAGCCGGGTCATCGTGCGCGCCGTCACCGCGACGCAGCCTTGCGTCGGCGTGAAGCCGGGGCGCGCCAGATGAAAGAAGATGGCGCTGCCGCGCCCGCGGCGACGCGGCGAAATGTTCCAGTCGAGCACCAGGCAGGCATCATAGAGCCGGTCAATGCGCAGCATCCGCTCGTGGCTGGCGCCATAGGGAATCCTGACCGGACGGTTGTAGTTGCGGTCCTCAGGCACTTCGCACCAGCCGAGATCCGGACCGATCGGCGTCATCGCCAGCCGGGTTTTGCGGCCTCCGGAAAAATGATCGTTACGAAAGTATCCCGACAGGATCCGCATCGAACCAAGCGGCGTGGCGCCGTCGCCTTCGCGCTTGCCGGCCGATATGCCGCCGCGTCCCAGCGCACATGAAAACACCAGCTTGCCAGCCTGCAGAAGCCCCTGGCTGGCGTGGCCGGGCCTGGCGCGCACGGTGAGGACACGAAGCCCTTTTCGCAAAAATGCGCTCGCCTCATTGCACGCGCGTTTTTTCTTGTATGATCGTGCCACGGAACAAATCATTGTGATCGGCTGTTGTGTCGGTCAGCTTCCGCATAAACAGGCAGCGGTCAACTGAATTTTCTTTTCAAAACAACGGATTGATCCATGACTTCACGCACAATTCTGATCGTCGATGACGATGACGACCTGCGCGGCACGCTCGTCGAGCAATTGTCTCTCTATGAGGAATTCGACGTCCTGCAGGAATCAACCGCCGCCAAAGGTGTCGCCACGGCCCGCGGCGGCCTCATCGATCTGCTCATCATGGATGTCGGCCTCCCCGATATGGATGGCCGCGAGGCAGTGAAGATACTGCGCAAGGGCGGCTATAAGTCGCCCATCATCATGCTGACGGGACACGACACCGATTCCGACACGATTCTCGGCCTCGAAGCCGGCGCCAACGACTATGTGACCAAACCGTTCCGATTCGCGGTTCTCCTGGCCCGCATCCGTGCCCAGCTTCGCCAGCATGAGCAGAGCGAAGACGCCACCTTTTCGGTCGGCCCCTACACTTTCAAGCCCAGCCAGAAGCTTCTGATCGATCAGCGCGGCGCCAAGGTGCGGTTGACCGAAAAGGAAGCCTCGATCATCAAGTATCTCTACCGCGCCGACCAGAAGGTGGTGACGCGCGACGTGCTGCTCGAGGAAGTCTGGGGCTACAATTCCGGCGTCACCACGCACACGCTGGAAACCCATGTCTATCGGCTGCGCCAGAAGATCGAGCGCGATCCTTCTAACGCAGAAATTCTTGTGACAGAAAGCGGCGGCTACAAGCTGGTTCCTTAAACATTTAATCATTCAATCAGCGGTCGGGGCAGGGGCCGCTTTCGGGTACGATCCTGAGACTGGAGGTGGTTCTGGATCGAACTCACTGACGCATCGGACCAAAAATCGGAATCTTTTTTCGAAAGCATGGTGCGTCGATTTCAAAGCGTTTAGCGCGTCCTTTGCGCGTTCAAAGGGATGCTCGGCGCTGTAAGGGAGGGATTGGACTGGCCGTTCGGGGACCTAGCTAGATGGCGTTGGATGACGACATCCGCATCCTGTCCGCCGTGAGGCTCTTCGAGGGCTTCACGGAGGAACAGTTGCGTCTGCTCGCCTTTGGCGCGGAAACCACCAAGCTGCAGGCCGACCACAAGCTTTACCGCGAGGACGACGAGGCCGATTGTGCCTATATCGTCGTCAGCGGGCGCATCCTGCTGTATCGCGAGCAGGATGGCGCCCGCGTCCCGATAGGCACGGCCGGTCCCGGTACGATGCTGAGCGAACTGGCGCTGATCGCCGATACCAACCGGCTGACCAGCGCATCCGCCCAGATCGATTCGGAAGTGCTGCGGCTCAGTCGCAAGATGTTCCACCGCATCCTGGAGGAATATCCGGATATCGCGGTCCATCTGCACCAGCGCATCTCCGAGGATTTTCTGGCAATGATCCGCCGCATCGAGGAGCTGGCGCCGCGTTTCGAGAACTGAACCCGGATTTCAACTCGCTCTCGCAACCAATGGCCCGTGAAAGCCATCGAATCAGGGCGGCAAGGCTGAGGTGTATCGAGATTCAGATCAGGCCGAGCCGAGAATGGTGGGATCCGAGAACCGGAGCGGAGCGTGCTTTTGGGTACGTGAGCACCGGAAGCACAGGAAACCACCATTCGCAGGCCGGCCTGATCTGAATATCGATACACCTAATCCAGGTCGAACCGCGCTATGACCGGCACATGATCCGACGGCCGTTCCCAGCCGCGCGCCGGCCGCAGGATCTCGTAGCCGGCAAAGCTCGGCACCAGGTTTGGCGACGACCAGACATGGTCGAGCCGCCGGCCGCGATCCGACGCTTCCCAATCCTGCGCGCGATAGCTCCACCAGGTGTAGAGCTTCTGCTCATAAGGCACGTTGAGCCGCATCAGGTCGACCCAGTCGCCGGCGAGCCGCATCGCCTCGAAATTTTCCGTCTCGACCGGCGTATGGCTGACCACCTTCAGGAGCTGCTTGTGCGACCAGACATCGTGCTCGAGCGGCGCGATGTTGAGGTCGCCGACCAGGATCGAACCGGACACTTCGTCGTGCTCGGCGCGGATGGCGTTCATTTCGGCGACGAAATCGAGCTTGTGCTTGAACTTGCGGTTGATGATCGGATCGGGTTCGTCGCCGCCGGCCGGGACGTAGAAATTGTGCAGCAGGATCGCCTTTCCGCCGGCCCGCAGGGTGACCGACAGATGCCGGCAGTCCTCGATCTCGCAGAAGCGGCGCTTTTCGACAATCGCGATCGGCCGGCGCGCCACCGTCGCCACGCCGTGATAGCCCTTCTGGCCGTGGAAGGCGATATGCTCGTAGCCGAGCTTGCGAAAGGCCTTCTCGGGAAACAGTTCGTCGGGAACTTTGGTTTCCTGCAGACAGAGCACGTCCGGTGCCTGTTCGACAAGCAGGCGTTCGACGATCGGCATGCGCAAGCGGACGGAATTGATGTTCCAGGTGGCGATGGAAAAGGGCATACGGAGGGTCCGGACGGCACGGGACCGCAGGAACCTGGTTAGCTCCGACGGGCTGGTGCTTTTTTGGCAAGGCAGTTCCGGAAACTACTGCCAGCCATACGCTGCAAAAACAAGCCGGGCGCAATCATTGACCCTCGCGCCGCCCCTCATTGCCCTGCCGGGCATTTCTCCCCGGAGAAAGACGCTGGCTCCAGCCGCGGCGCCTTTCTTTCAACCATGGTGGATGGCGAAATCGTCGATTACAGCGTCCTTCTCCTCGTTTACGGGGAGAAGATGGCGGTAGCCAAGATGAGGGGCAGCGCTGACGTCCAGAAAGGCTTCCCACGACGAAACGCAGGAAACTACCGTTCGCAGGCCGGCATTATCTGAACATCACCATGCCTCAGCGCGACTTGGTGTTCAGCTCGCGGTTCGCCGTATAGTCGATGGCAAAGGTGTCGGGGGCGAAGCTCACGCCTTCCCTGACGTTGAAGATCATCACCGTCGTGTCCTTGCCTTGCGCATCGGTGATCGTCCATTGGCGCAATTCGTAGGTTTTCGGGTCGAACATCATGGTGATCTTCGAACTGCCGAAC
>NZ_RZSX01000387.1:0-5640 GCF_004023105.1 Mesorhizobium sp. M5C.F.Ca.IN.020.32.2.1
GGGTTGAGGGGCAGCGCCGAGATCGACAGTTGATCATTCCAATATGAGTCGGATGCCCACTTTTGTGTGACTCAGCTGCCTCATATTGACCCTCTCTGTTCATTGCCCCTGCGGAACAGCGCATAACAACTGCGGAAACCCGAACACTTCTCCACTCAAACCCACACTATCATTGCCCATGGCCAAAGGCGCGCCGGCCGGCCGCATCCGCCCCCGCGAAGCGGCCGGCCGGGCGCCGACAGGGAGGATCGACGATGAGATTCATGTTGACCGACAGAGCGTTGCATCCGCAGGCTGAGCCCGTCGCCGACGGCTTCAGGAAAGGCAGCATGAACCGGCGCGAGTATCTCGCCACCATGGCCGCACTTGGCGTCAGCGCCGCCGGTGCGCTGGCGCTCGGCGGCGTTGCGCCATCGCCGGCCAGGGCGCAGGGGCCGAAGCGCGGCGGCATCTTGCGCGTCGCCATGAACGTCAAAGGCTGGAAGGACCCGCGCACTTTCGACGGCGTCGAGATGTCCAATGTCGCCCGCCAGTGCAACGAATATCTGGTGCGCTGGAACCGCGATTTCACCTTCGAGCCGTGGCTGCTCGAGAGCTGGGAGACCAGCGACGACGCGCGTGTGCTCACGCTGCACATCCGCAAGGGCATCTCCTGGTCGAACGGCGACACCTTCAACGCCGACGATGTCGTCCACAATCTCACGCGCTGGTGCGATGCCGGCGTTGCCGGCAATTCGGTCGCCGAGCGCATGGGGGCGCTGGTCGACGCCGCCACCAAGAAGCCGGTCGACGGCGGCATCGAACGTGTCGACGACTTTACCGTCCGGCTCAATCTGCCGAAGCCCGACATATCGCTGATTGCCGGCATGACCGACTATCCGGCGCTGATCATGCATCGCAGCTACGACGGCGACGGCGATCCGCTGAAGGCGCTGGCGATCACCACCGGACCTTGCGAACTGGTGGCATGGGACGCCGAGGTCGGCGCCGAGGTCCGCCGCAAGGACAAGTCATGGTGGAAAGGCGACTTCTATCTCGACGGCATCCAATGGGTCGACTACGGCTCCGATCCCAATGCGATGTTCTCGGCATTTGAATCGGGCGAGATCGACACCAACCACGAAACCGCCGCCGACACTGTGTCGCAAACGGAGGCAATGGATCTGAGCAATTCGGAACTTGCCACCGGCTCGACCATCGTCGCGCGTTTCAACGTCGGCAATCCGCCCTATGACGACATCAGGGTGCGGCGCGCCGCCCAGCTCGCGGTCGACAATAGCGCAATCCTGAAGATCGGCATGGACGACCGCGGCAAGCCGGCCGAGAACCACCATGTCGGGCCGATGCATGCCGAATACGCCGATATTGGCCCGGCCGTCCGCAATGTCGATCAAGCCAAGGAGTTGCTTGCCGAGGCCGGCAAGTCAGACCACGAATTCGAGCTCATCTCCGTCGATGTCGACTGGCAGAAGAACACCGGCGACGCCATCGCCGCGCAGATGCGCGACGCTGGGCTGAAGGTCAAACGCACCGTGCTGCCGGCGGCGACGTTCTGGAACGACTGGAGCAAATATCCCTTCTCCTGCACCGAGTGGCTCGGCCGGCCGCTGGGCGTCCAGGTGCTGGCGCTGGCCTACAGATCCGGCGCCGCGTGGAACGAGACCGCCTACGCCAATCCGGAGTTCGACATGCTGCTCGACAAGGCGCTGGCCACACCCGACGCCGGCGCCCGCAAGGAGATCATGGCCAAGATTGAACAGAATTTGCGCGACTCCGGCGTCATCATCCAGCCCTACTGGCGCTCGGTCTACCGCACGTTCCGCAAAGGCGTGCATGGCTGCGAGCAGCACCAGTCGCTCGAGCAGCATTTCGAGAAGGTCTGGCTCGACGCGTGATCCTCGTTGCGGGGCACAGGGTAGTCGTTTCAGGTTTGCGCTGCCCCTCACCTGCCGGCAGGCAGGTGAGGGGCAGCGCCGACATCAACAGTCGATCATCCACACGAATTGGGCGCTGTGATTTGTCTGAAGCGATTGCCTTTGTTTGACGGTCCTTAGCCGGCGACGCCAAGCCTTAGTATCTCCTGCCCAAGCCGCACTGTTTCCCGCACCAGCAGGTCCAAATCGGCGCGCCGGGTGCGGTGGTTGTTGATCGCCACCCGCAGGCAATGCTGGCCGTGCACCGTCGTATCCGAAAGAGCTGCGATGCCTTCTTCCTGCAGCCTCAGCATTATTTCGGTGTTGATCGCCTTTTGCCGCTCTCCCGTAATCCCGTCGCCACGATAGCGAAAACAGACGATGTTGATGTTCGGTGGCGCGACCAGTTCCAGCAGCGGCTCGGCCTCGATTAGCGTTCCGAGCGTGTGGCCCTGTGCGATGTTCTGGTCGATCAGGCGGCCGAACTTCTCGATGCCGTGCTCCTTCAGCGCCATCCACACTTTCAGCGCGCGAAAGCCACGTGACGTCTGCAGGGCGTAATCATGCAGCCAGTCTCCGGAGGCGAGGCCGCGCGGCGTCGATTCCAGATATTCCGGCGTGACCGCGAAGGTTTTGCGATGCGCTGAAGCATCCCTCACTAGCGCGCAGCCCACCTCGAACGGCGCATGCAGCCATTTGTGCGGATCGAGCGCGACGGAATCGGCCCATTCGATACCGGCGACGCGATGAGCATTCTCTGGCGCGACGGCGATCAACGCGCCAATGCAGCCGTCGACATGGAACCAGACGTCTTCCTCATGCGCCAGCTTGGCAAGCGCCTGCAGATTGTCGATCGCTCCGGTGTTCACCGTGCCGGCATTGCCGATGATGCACGCCGGCTTGAACCCGGCCGCACGATCTTCGGTGATCGCCGCCCGCAGGGCCTCGATGTCGATCCGCAATCCGGCATCCGTTGGGATGCGCCGCAGCGCTCGGTTGCCAAGGCCGAGCGCCTCCATCGCCTTGCGGTGGCAGGAGTGAAGCTGGTCCGAGCCATAGAAACGCAGCGGCTTTGCGATGGCGGCAACGCCATGCTCGCGCACGTCGATGCCGGCCTTGGCGTTGCGCGCCACCGTCAGGCCGATGATGTTGGCCATCGAGCCGCCGCTGACCAGCGTGCCGCTGGCCGATTGGGGAAAGCCCATCATCTGCTTGCACCAGTTGACGACCTGGCTGTCCATCAGCGCGGCGGCATGGTTGCCGCCGCCGAGGTTTGAGCCCTGGATCGCCGCCAGGAAATCACCGAGCGCCCCGGTGAAATTGCTCGATCCCATATACCAGGACCAGAAGCGCGGATGGATGTTGCCCATCGGATAGACCATCACCTTGTCGGTGACCTCGGCATAGACTTGGGCGAGCGGCTGAGGCGACCGCGGCAGCGGTGCCGCGAAGAATTCCCTCACCTCCGCCGGCATGTCCTGCCACACCGGGCGTTCCCGGACATCGCGCAGATAGTCGACGGCATCGTCGACGATCCGGTGCGACAGCGCCTGCACATCGGCCCAGTCGACCGGGTCGAGCGTTTCTTCGGCAACCATACCGGCAGTGCCGGCGGCCATCAGCATGGCGTCCATCCGCGTCGCTCCCGATTGCAATCATTCGGCCGGGAACTGGCATCCCGGCGTCGAACGCGACAGCGCGATCTCGTCGGCGTCCATCTCGGCTTCGATGCCGTCGAACAGCGGCGTCGTCATGTAGCGTTCGCCGGTGTCGGGAAGCATGCACAGGATCACCGAGCCGGGTGCGGCTTTCTCCGCGATCTGGCGCGCCACAGCAAAAGTCGCCCCGCCGGAGATGCCGGTGAAAATCCCTTCCTTTTGCGCCAGCGCCTTGGCCCATTTGATGCCCTCGGGCCCCGGAACAGGCATCACCTCGTCATAGAGGCTGGCATTGACCGCCTCCTGCAACACGTTGGGAATGAAATCCGGCGTCCAGCCCTGGATCGGGTGCGGCTCGAACGCCGGATGGCTGGCGGCCGGCGCGCCGTCGGCGCCGCGCTCCTGCGCCTTGCCGCTGCCGATGAGCTGGGCGTTGGCGGGTTCGGCCAGCACGATCCGGGTTTCGGGACGCTCACGGCGCAGCACGCGCCCGACACCGACGACGGTGCCGCCGGTTCCGTAGCCGGTGACGAAGCAGTCGAGCCGCGATCCGGCGAAGTCGTTGATGATCTCTCGCGCCGTCGTCGCCTCGTGAATGGCGGCATTGGCCTTGGTCTCGAACTGGCGGGCCAGGAACCAGCCATTGGCCTCGGCGAGTTCCACCGCCTTGTTGTACATGCCAAAACCCTTCTGGGCGCGCGGCGTCAGCACCACCTTGGCTCCCAGCATGCGCATCAGCTTGCGGCGCTCGATGGAGAAACTGTCGGCCATCGTCACCACCAGCGGATAGCCTTTTTGCGCACAGACCATCGCCAGCCCGATGCCGGTGTTGCCACTGGTCGCCTCGACGACCGTCTGGCCCGGCTTCAGGGCGCCGCTGCGCTCGCCCTCCTCGATGATGTTGAGCGCCAGCCGGTCCTTCACCGACGCCGCCGGATTGAAGAACTCCGCCTTCACATAGATCGTCACGTGGTCGGGGCCGAGATTGTTGACCCTGATCACCGGCGTATCGCCGACCGTGTCGACAATGCTGTCGAACAGGCGGCCGCGCCCCGCCGTGGTTCTGATTTTCCGTTGCTGCAACATGTCTGCTCTCCTCTTTTTGTTGTCGTCACGAGCCGGTTACAAACCGGCGGCTTGGGCGGCGAGGTTTCGAGACCTTGCCGCGGTAAGGTGCCTGTGTCGGCAATGCGGCCCGGAAAACGGCAATGCCGACGTCCGGCGCGGAAATTCGTTGCCGGATGCACTCTATCGCTTTCGATGGTAGAACAGAGGACAACTGGCCAGCGTGGGAGCAAGCGTGGAAACGCACGTGGAATCCGCTCGATCGAGCCTGGACGGCGCAACGGCCGGGCTGTCCGTGCGGCTGCTCGGACCGCTGACGGTCATCCGCGACGGCACCACCGTGCAACTGCCGGCATCGCGCAAGTTGCGCGCGCTCTTCGCCTATCTGGCGCTTGCGCCGCATGCCGTCGGCCGCAGCCGTCTGTGCGAGCTGCTGTGGGATGTGCCGAACGATCCGAGGGGAGAGCTTCGCTGGTGCCTCAGTAAGCTCAGGGGCATTCTCGACGAACCGGATCGCCGCAGGATCGAAACGCCTGGCGACACGATCGAGCTTGATCTAAAAGGGGTTTCCGTTGATGCCGTCGACATCGCTTCGGCCGCCGCTGGAGGAATCGAGACGCTCGATCTGCAGCGGCTGCAGGCCCTGTCCGGACTATTCGTCGGCGATTTCCTCGACGGGCTGGAGATCGACCGCAACCCGCATTTCAACGGCTGGCTGATCGCGCAACGCCGCCGCTTCCGCTCGTGGCATGCCGCCATTCTGGAACATCTCGTCAACAAGCTTCCGGCGGATGCCGACGAAATGTCAGCGCATCTGGAAAAGTGGGTGGAACTCGCTCCCTTCGACGGGCGTGCGCATGTGGCTCTTCTGGCAAGGTTGGCGCAGCGCGGCCAGATCGCCGCATGCGAGGAACATCTCGCTTCCGCGGCGAAGCTGTTTGCTTCGGAGGATCTGGATTTTGGACCCGTTCGTGAGGCATGGCGGACGATCCGCAGCGAGCGAC
>NZ_RZSX01000388.1:0-5634 GCF_004023105.1 Mesorhizobium sp. M5C.F.Ca.IN.020.32.2.1
GGCGACAACATCACCGTCGATGTCGAGCTGATCGTGCCGATCGCCATGGAAGAGAAGCTGCGCTTCGCCATCCGTGAAGGCGGCCGCACCGTCGGTGCCGGCATCGTCGTCACCATCAAAGAGTAATTTGGACTTAAACCGATCTGTCGCGGGCGCTGCCCGCGCCGCGCCAGAACAAGGAAGTGACGCATGAACGGACAGAATATCCGCATCCGCCTGAAGGCGTTTGATCACCGGGTGCTTGACGCCTCGACGCGGGAAATCGTGTCGACGGCCAAGCGCACCGGCGCCAACGTCCGCGGCCCCATTCCGCTGCCGACGCGGATCGAAAAGTTCACGGTCAACCGGTCGCCTCACGTCGACAAGAAGAGCCGCGAGCAGTTCGAGATGCGCACGCACAAGCGTCTGCTCGATATCGTCGATCCGACCCCGCAGACAGTCGACGCTTTGATGAAGCTCGATCTTGCCGCCGGTGTCGACGTCGAGATCAAGCTTTAAGGAACCAGAGGGGCGGGGCGACCCGGAACTCTGAAGGAACAAGAGGCGTGGAGGGGCGACAGCCCCGACAGGGAACTCTAAAGGAATTGAACCGATGCGTTCAGGTGTGATTGCAAAGAAGGTGGGAATGACCCGCATCTACAACGATGCCGGGGAACATGTTCCCGTCACTGTTCTCCAGATGGAGAACTGCCAGGTCGTGGCGCAGCGCACGCAGGAGAAGAACGGCTATACCGCCGTCCAGCTCGGCGTTGGCCTTGCTAAGGTGAAGAACACGTCGAAGGCGATGCGCGGCCATTTCGCGACCGCTTCCGTCGAGCCGAAGGCCAAGGTTGCCGAATTCCGTGTCTCCGCCGACAACATGATCGATGTCGGCGCCGAGATCACTGTCGATCATTTCGTCGCCGGCCAGAAGGTCGATGTGACAGGAACCACGATCGGCAAGGGTTTCCAGGGCGTTATCAAGCGGCACCACATGGGCGGTGGCCGCGCGACCCACGGCAACTCGGTCTCGCACCGTACCCACGGCTCGACCGGCCAGCGCCAGGACCCGGGCAAGGTGTTCAAGGGCAAGCATATGGCCGGCCACATGGGCGACACCCGCGTCACCACGCAGAATGTCGAGGTCGTCTCGACCGACGCCGATCGCGGCCTGATCCTGATCCGCGGCGCGGTTCCCGGTTCGAAGGGCGCGTGGATCCTGGTCCGCGACGCGGCCAAGTTTGCGCTGCCGGCCAATGCGCCGAAGCCCGCCGCAATCCGCGTCATTGCAACCAGTGATGGCGCCAAGAACGATGCCCCGGCCACAGTAGATGCCCCGGCCACAGAGGGAGCGGAATAATGGACCTCAAGATCACAACGCTTGGCGGCAAGGACGCCGGCAAGGTGAAACTCTCCGAGGAGATTTTCGGCCTTGATCCGCGCGAGGACATCCTGCAGCGCGTCGTGCGCTGGCAGCTTGCCAAGAAGCAGCAGGGCACGCACAAGACCAAGGGTCGCGCCGAGATCGCCCGCACCGGCGCCAAGATGTACAAGCAGAAGGGTACGGGCCGCGCCCGCCACCATTCGGCACGCGCTCCGCAGTTCCGCGGCGGCGGCAAGGCCCACGGCCCGGTCGTCCGCAGCCACGAGCACGAACTGCCGAAGAAGGTGCGCGCGCTGGGCCTCAAGCATGCTCTCTCGGCCAAGGCCAAGAGCGCGTCGCTCATCATCATCGACGAGTTGATGCTGACCGAGGCCAAGACCAAGGCGCTGATCGCGAATTTCGCGACGCTGGGCCTGTCCAATGCCCTGGTGATCGGTGGCGCCGAGCTCGATAAGAACTTCAAGCTGGCGGCGACGAACATCCCGAACATCGACGTGCTGCCCATCCAGGGCATCAACGTCTACGACATTTTGCGCCGCGGCACGCTGGTCCTTTCGAAGGCCGCCGTCGAGGCTCTCGAGGAGCGCTTCAAATGACAGACCTTCGTCACTACGACGTGATCGTCTCGCCGGCGATCACCGAAAAGTCGACCATGGCTTCCGAGCAGAACCAGGTCGTCTTCAACGTCGCCAAGAAGGCGTCGAAGCCGGAAATCAAGGCTGCCGTCGAAGCGCTGTTCGGCGTCAAGGTGATGGCCGTGAACACGCTTGTCCGCAAGGGCAAGATCAAGCGCTTCCGCGGCACGATCGGCCGCCAGAGCGACGTCAAGAAGGCGATCGTGACGCTGGCCGACGGCCAGTCGATCGACGTCGCGACGGGTCTCTGAGCAAGACCGCGAGGACAACAAACATGGCACTGAAAAAATTCAACCCGATAACGCCGGGCACCCGCCAGCTGGTCATCGTCGATCGCTCGGGCCTCTACAAGGGCAAGCCCGTCAAGGGCTTGACAGAAGGCCTGACCAAGTCGGGCGGCCGTAACAATTACGGCCGCATCACGGCCCGCTTCATCGGCGGCGGTCACAAGCGTACGTACCGCATCATCGACTTCAAGCGCCGCAAGTTCGACATTGTCGGAACTGTCGAGCGTATCGAGTACGATCCGAACCGCAGCGCCTTCATCGCGCTGATCAAGTATGACGATGGTGAGCTGTCCTACATCATCGCCCCGCAGCGCCTTGCTGCCGGCGACAAGATCGTGGCCGGCGAAGCGGTCGACGTGAAGCCGGGCAATGCGATGCCGCTGGCCTCGATGCCGGTCGGCACGATCGTCCACAACATCGAGCTGAAGCCGGGCAAGGGCGCCCAGGTTGCCCGTTCGGCTGGCGGTTACGCCCAGCTCGTCGGCCGTGACCAGGGCATGGCGATCCTGCGCCTGAACTCGGGTGAGCAGCGTGTCGTCCACGGCTCGTGCATGGCCACTGTCGGCGCCGTGTCCAACCCGGACCACGGCAACATCAATGACGGCAAGGCAGGCCGCACTGTGTGGCGGGGAAAACGTCCGCACAACCGCGGCGTGACCATGAACCCGGTCGACCATCCGCATGGCGGCGGCGAAGGCCGCACCTCCGGTGGCCGCCATCCGGTTTCACCTTGGGGCAAGCCTACCAAGGGCAAGAAGACGCGGTCCAATAAGGCGACCGACAAGTTCATCCTGCGCTCGCGCCATCAGCGCAAGAGCTAAGAAGAGGTAACGCCAAGTGACTCGTTCGATTTGGAAAGGCCCCTTCATTGACGGCTACCTTCTCAAGAAGGTGGACAAGGTTCGTGAAGGTGGTCGCAATGAGGTGATCAAGATGTGGAGCCGTCGCTCCACCATCCTGCCGCAGTTCGTCGGCTTCACCTTCGGTGTCTACAACGGCCAGAAGCACGTTCCCGTTTCGGTGAACGAAGACATGGTCGGCCACAAGTTCGGTGAATTCGCTCCGACCCGGACCTATTACGGTCATGGCGCGGATAAGAAGGCGAAGAGGAAATAATCATGGGCAAGGCCAAAGCTCCGCGCAGGCTTGCTGACAACGAAGCGCGCGCCGTGTTGCGCACGATCCGTATCAGCCCGCAGAAGCTGAACCTGGTTGCCGCGCTGATCCGCGGCAAGAAGGTCGCGACAGCGCTTTCCGATCTCGAATTCTCGGCCAAGCGGATTTCCGGCACGGTCAAGAAGACGCTGGAATCGGCGATCGCCAACGCGGAAAACAACCACGACCTCGACGTCGATGCGCTGATCGTGGCGGAAGCCTATGTCGGCAAGTCGATCGTCATGAAGCGGTTCCATGCCCGTGGCCGTGGCCGCGCCAGCCGTATCGAGAAGCCGTTCTCGCACCTCACGATCGTCGTTCGTGAAGTCGAAGAAAAAGTGGAGGCCGCATAATGGGCCAGAAAATCAATCCGATCGGTCTGCGTCTCGGCATCAACCGTACCTGGGATTCGCGTTGGTTCGCCAACACCGGCGAGTACGGCCAGCTGCTGCATGAGGACATCAAGATCCGCAAGTATCTTGAGAAGGAACTCAAGCAGGCTGCGATTTCGAAGGTTGTGATCGAGCGTCCGCACAAGAAGTGCCGCGTCACCATCCATGCGGCGCGTCCGGGCCTGATCATCGGCAAGAAGGGCGCCGACATCGAGAAGCTTCGCAAGAAGCTGATGGAGATGACGAAGTCCGAGACGCATTTGAACATCGTCGAAGTGCGTAAGCCCGAGATCGACGCCACGCTGGTCGCCCAGTCAATCGCCCAGCAGCTCGAGCGCCGCATCGCGTTCCGCCGCGCCATGAAGCGCGCCGTCCAGTCGGCGATGCGCCTCGGTGCCGAAGGCATCCGCATCAACTGCGCCGGCCGTCTCGGCGGCGCCGAGATCGCGCGCATGGAATGGTACCGCGAGGGTCGCGTGCCGCTGCATACGCTGCGCGCCGACGTCGACTACGGCACGGCCGAAGCACACACCGCCTACGGCATCTGCGGCGTCAAGGTCTGGGTGTTCAAGGGGGAAATCCTCGAGCACGATCCGATGGCTTCGGAGCGCCGCGCCACCGAGGGCGATCATGCGCATGGCGGTGGTGGTGAGCGCGAACGCGGTCGCCGTCGCGAAAACGCCTGAGACAGTTGAGAATTTGGAGTTAGAACGATGCTGCAGCCAAAGCGCACAAAGTTCCGCAAGCAGTTCAAGGGCCGTATCCATGGTGCCGCCAAGGGTGGCACCAATCTGGATTTCGGTGGTTTCGGGCTGAAGGCGCTTGAGCCGAACCGCGTCACCGCGCGCGAGATCGAGGCGGCTCGCCGCGCGATCACCCGCGAGATGAAGCGCGCCGGCCGCGTCTGGATCCGTGTCTTCCCGGACGTGCCGGTGACGTCGAAGCCGACCGAAGTCCGCATGGGCAAGGGCAAGGGCGCGGTCGATTACTGGGCGGCGCGCGTCAAGCCCGGCCGCATCATGTTCGAGATCGACGGCGTCAATGAGGAAACCGCCCGTGAGGCGCTGCGTCTCGGCGCGGCCAAGCTCTCGGTCAGGACGCGCTTCGTACAGCGCATCGCAGAATAAGGACGGGCTGATCATGAAAGCCGAAGACATCCGGACCAAGACCCAGGACCAGCTGACCGACGAATTGGCCAGCCTGAAGAAGGAGCAGTTCAACCTGCGCTTCCAGAAGGCCACCGGCCAGCTCGAGAAGACCGCGCGCGTGAGGCAGGTCCGCAAGGACATTGCGCGTATCAAGACCATCGCTGCGGAAAAGTCCGCGGCTAAGAAGGCTTAAGGACGAAAACCATGCCAAAGCGCATTCTGCAGGGCACCGTCGTCAGCGACAAAAACGAGAAGACGGTTGTCGTCAAGGTCGAACGGCGCTTCACGCATCCCGTGATGAAGAAGACCGTGCGCATGACCAAGAAATACAAGGCGCACGACGAGAACAACGCCCACAAGGTTGGCGATCAGGTGTTCATCCAGGAATCGAAGCCGATTTCCAAGGACAAGCGCTGGACCGTCGTGTCTTCGGACCAGGCCTGATCAGGGCAACGAAACGAATTTTGGACAGACCGGGGAAGGGTGAAGAACCCGTCCCGTTAGAAGAGAAAAAGGCGGCCAGTCATGATTCAGATGCAAACAAACCTCGACGTCGCGGATAATTCCGGCGCCCGTCGTGTCATGTGCATCAAGGTGCTGGGCGGCTCGAAGCGGAAATACGCTTCCGTGGGCGACATCATCGTGGTGTCGATC
>NZ_RZSX01000389.1:0-5634 GCF_004023105.1 Mesorhizobium sp. M5C.F.Ca.IN.020.32.2.1
ACAGGAGCATAAAAGACGCGCGCATGGCCGGCTCGACACGCTGATCGGTTATTGCGAAACGGCCCAGTGCCGTCGCCAGATCCTGCTTGGCTACTTCGGCGAAACGGCAATGCCTTGCGGCAATTGCGACAACTGCCTTGACCAGACGCCGCATGCGGATTGCGAGGCGGAGGCGCGGATCGTCTTCGCGGCCATCGCGCAGACCGGCGAGCGCTTTGGCGCTGCCCATATCGTCGACGTTCTGCTCGGCCATGAAACCGAGAAGGTCCTGGCCAGGAACCACCGCAGGCTTGCCAGCTTCGGGACCGGTGTGGCGCACAAGAAGGATTTCTGGCTGTCCTTGGTCCGCCAACTCGTCGCGGGAGGATTTCTGACACTGGACTCAGGCGGCCATGGCGGCCTCGCCATCGGCGAAAAAGGTCGTGAGCTGGCCCGTGGCGACGTCTCGTTCCGGTATCGCGTAGAGGTGCGGAGCCGCGCGTCTCGTGACAAGACACGTCCCGCTGCTGCCGCGGGCACGGAAGACGTGGATACCGCGCTCTTGGCCACGCTCAAGGCGGTTCGGCTGCGCCTCGCCCGGGAGCGCCAGGTGCCGGCCTTCGTGATCTTCTCCGATCGTACACTGATCGATATGGCCGAACGCTGCCCGCGCGACCTCGACGCCTTCGCTACAGTCAACGGCGTCGGCGCCGCGAAGCTCAGGGAATTCGGTCAGATCTTCCTCGGCGCAATCGCTGCGCGCCAGGCCGGGGTGTCGGTCTGAAGATTGCATCAAGGCGATCGTGCCGACGGGTAGCCACTTAGACTAGACCACTGCGGCGGCGCAATCAGCACTTGCTTCGTCTCACCGCCGCGATCGCCGCCTCCTGCTGCCGCAGCTGCTCGATTTTTGCGCTCTGGCGGGCAGTGACGGCAGAGGCGACACGCCGGGCGCCCCATAGCCAGTCCGGAATATTGCTTTTCGCGACTTTGCCCCGAGTGATCGCTGTCGCCGACATCTCCTTGGCGACTTCGCCCATGGCCACGTTGAGTTCGACGCAGCTCATCCTGTTGTATTTCGCGGCATCAAAGGATGCGTGGAAGGGCGATGCGCAACTTCCGATAAATACGAAGCTGCAAATCAGGGGCGTGGCTGCAGTGATCGCCTTCATTTCTTATCAAGCAGGTTTGACGCCGACCGGGCGAATATCAGAGGGTTCTCGATCCCGGGCCGCGGAGCGTTCCCGAGGTTTTGCGTAACGGAAGCATGTGACCTCTACAATACTCTGTTCGACGCGTCATTCCCCCTATTATCCTCGAAGAACTTGGAGAGAGCCGCTCCGGTCTGGTGAGGGTGCTCTTCGGGAAAGAAGTGCCCGCCCGGAACAGGGCTTCCTTCAACGCTGTCGGCCCATTTTCTCCAAATAGCCAGCGGTCCACCTTCCCTTGCATACCAGGTCTCAACGCCGCCTTCGCTACTCCACAGTGCCAGTAGCGGGCACTCAATGCGACGACCATTTGCCTGGTCCGCCACGTCATGCTCACGATCGATCGTGGCAGCGGCCCGATACTCTTCGCAAATCGCATGAATATGAACGGGATCGCGAAGCGCCTCGACATAGGCGTCCCTGACCTGCGCAGAGAACATCTCTGCCGGCGACCCCCACTGCACAATCGCATTGTCGACGATGGCATCGGGCGCGGCGCCTATCAGTCGCTCCGGCAGAGGCTCCGGTTGCGCAAGAAGGCTCCAGGGCCAGAAGGCGAGAGCCAGTCTGGCGTCCGCCCTATCCCACGCGGCGGCGGTGGGGATGACGTCGAGGACCGCGATCTTGGAGATTTCATCGGGGTGATCGAGCGCCAGGCGATAGGCGACCCGCCCGCCACGATCATGTCCAGCAACCATGAACTGCTTAAATCCCAGCTGTTTCATGACTTGAACCATGTCGCCGGCCATGGCGCGCTTGGCGTATGGGCTATGATCGGCAGAGGAGACCGGGCACCCGCTTTGCCCATAGCCTCGAAGATCGGCGGCGACCACCGTAAAGCGGGGCGCCATTGCTGTGGCGATATCCCTCCACATCAGATGCGTTTCGGGAAAACCATGAAGCAGCAGCAGCGGCGGGCCGGTTCCGCCGACCCTTGCGAAAATGGTTGTGTCGTCCAGTTGCAAGCTGGTGGCTCTGAAACCTGCAAACACCGTTCGTCTCCCTCGGCGTGCCAAAAGGCGACAACGCACAAGGTGGCAGAAGGATCACAGTCGGCTGCCGTGTCTGGAGTCGAGGCGGCCCTGGAATTCTCCTCAATGGCTAAAATGGAAGGTGGGCCCACTGATATTTCGATCGGCGCACCCCATATGAGCGGCAAGAGTGTCGCCTAGGGATTTGCCATGATGATTTCGCGTTCGAGCCGGTTTGCAGTTTTGTTTGCAGGACTGTTCCTGGCATTGTCCATGGTCACGGCCGATTACGCTGAGGCGCGGCGTGGCGGCAGCTTCGGCAGCCGCGGCACGCGCACTTTCCAGTCGGTCCCGCCGACCAGGACGGCGCCACAGCCGGCTGCGCCGGTCGAGCGCTCGATGACGCCCAATACCGCAACGAACAATGCGGCCCGCCAGACACAGGCACCCCAACGACCAGGGCTCTTCAACGGCCTCGGCGGTTCGATGATGCGCGGCCTGCTGCTCGGCGGTCTGATCGGACTTCTTTTGGGCCAAGGGTTCGGCGGCTTGGCTGGCATGTTGGGCCTGCTGCTTCAAGGGCTGCTGATCGGCGGCGCGATCATGCTGATCATCCGCTTTTTCCGGTCGCAATCGGCACGCAACCAAGCGCCCGCCATGGCCGGCGTTCCGCGGAGCATGGGGAACTTTGGGCGAAACGCGGCAGCCCAGCCCAAGTCCGATAACGTCTCGTCTTTCTCCATTCCAGGCATCGGGTCCGGATTTGGCCGGACGGCTCAAGCCTCCGATGAAATTACAATGACGCAGGCCGACCTCGACATATTCCAGCAGCGGTTGACGGAGGTTCAGGAAGCATTCGGGCTCGAAGATCATGCTGGCTTGCGCCGGCTGGCGACCCCTGAGATGGTGTCGTACCTGTCCGAAGAACTTGCCGACAACGCAAAAAAGGGCATCAGGAATGATGTCTCGAATGTCAGCCTGTTGGAGGCCGATATTGCGGAGAGTTGGCGGGAAGATGATCGCGACTACGCGACGGCTGCGTTGCGCTATGAGTCTCACGACGTGATGCGCGATCGCGCCAGCGGCAAGATCGTCGCGGGCGAAGCCGATCGGCCGACGGAAACAACCGAACTGTGGACCTTCACGCGCCAGAACGGTGGCGACTGGAAGCTCGCAGCAATACAGCAACCCTGACTGATACACTGCAGCCGCGGCCGTTCAGGTCCTCTTGCGCGCCACGATGTAGGGACGATTGTCGTTGCCCTTCGTTGCGTGGCTTTCAGTGGCAAGGACGTCGAAGCCCGCGGCAGATATATGCTGGCTCAGGTCTGCAGCGCGAAAGACGCCAGCATAGGGTGCTTTGCCGATCGCGCGCATCGCGGGCAACAAGGCAAGCCGGATGAGTGGGTTCATATCGCCGACGCAAGGTGTCTTGGAGATAAACAGGCCCTCCGCTGCAAGCAAGGCGTGGATGTGGCGCAGCGTGCCAGGCAGATCGCGGACCAGATGGAGATAGTTGAATCCCAGAACCGCGTTAAACTGCGCCGCGTCAGGCGTAAGCGCTTCTACGGTCGCGGTGCGGAAGACAAGCGCCGGGATGGGGCCAGCGGCGTGTTTCTCATTGGCAATCGCGATCATTCCAGCGGAAATATCCGTCGCAAGATAGTCTTGAACATCGCCCGCGAGCCGGAGCGCGGTCGTTCCTGTTCCACAGCCCAGTTCCAACACCCTGTCGCCTGGTTCCAACAGGGCGCGGGTCCGGTCCAGCGTGCGCTCATATCCGGCCTGATCTGCAATCGCACCCATGGCGTACTTCCGTGAACTCCGGTCCCAGAAACGGGCGTCGCTCGCTATGCTCATGGTAGTTGCTCCTCAGATCGCGACCTTGCCTATTCGGCATTAAGAATGGCGGAGGCGAGTCATGTCCGCTCAAGTCACGCCCCGCAGAAGCTCGTACGGCTATCGGCGGTGATTGGGTAGCTATCTCGCAGAATAGCCTAGAATCGGCGGAATGGCGGAGAGGGAGGGATTCGAACCCCCGATGGGCTTGCACCCATGCCGCATTTCGAGTGCGGTGCATTCGACCACTCTGCCACCTCTCCGCGGTCATGGTCCGCCGTTGCCGGCGCGGCGCACTAGATAACGGCTGGGCGGACAGGTTACAAGGGCCAATCTGCCTGATATCAGGCTTCTCTGAGGGCCGTATGGCTCGTTCTTCGACACCTTCGCCGCCTGCGCCACGGCGGCGGCTTGCTTTCGGTTTGCTTCGGCCGTTTGCCTTGACTCGCGCCGCACCTTCGGCTAAGGACAGCGCGCAATCGGCGTGGAGGGTTCTTCCGCGCCGCTTGCTTTTTGAACCCGCAGACTGACAAAAAGACGGCCGAACCGCCTGAAGCGGTTCATCAAGGCCGACCGAACAGCGAAAGGCAAAAAATGTTCGCAGTCATCAAAACGGGCGGCAAGCAGTATCGCGTCGCCGCCAACGATCTCCTGAAGATCGAAAAAGTCGAAGGCCAGGTCGGCGATATCGTCGAGATCGGCCACGTGCTCGCGCATGGCGAGGGCGAGAATGTCACGTTCGGCGCGCCGTTCGTCGATGGCGCCTTGGTCACCGCCGAAGTGGTCGAACAGGGCAAGAACCGCACCGTCATTGCCTTCAAGAAGCGCCGCCGGCAGAATTCGCGCCGCAAGATCGGCCATCGCCAGCTTTTGACCACCGTGCGGATCGCCGAGATCCTGCTGGGTGGCGCCAAGCCGACAAAGAAGGCCGCGGCCAAGACCGAGCCGAAGGCCGAAGTTGCTGCAAAGACCGAGGCGAAGGCTGAAGCCGCGCCGAAGACCGAAGCCAAGGCAGAGGCAGCGCCGAAGAAGGAAGCCAAGGCAAGCGAAACTGCCGCGCCGCTGTTCAAGGCGCCGAAGGGCGAGCCGGACGATCTGACCGTGATCAAGGGCATCGGCCCGGTTGCGGCCGGCCAGTTGAACGAGCAGGGCATCACGACCTTCGCCCAGATCGCCAAGCTGTCCGACAAGGATGTCGCCAGGATCGACGAGCATATGCCGTTCAGCACCGACCAGATCACGGACTGGCGCGAGCAGGCCAAGGAATTGGCAAAGAAGTAAAGCGAGCCGGCGCAATCGTCGCCGGATCGGACTTGAAACGGAACGCGAACGCGTTCATAAGACCTTTTAAGCGCCCTTGCGGCGCATCGGAGTTAGTTAGATGGCACACAAGAAAGCTGGCGGTTCGTCGCGCAATGGTCGCGACTCCCATTCCAAGCGGCTCGGCGTGAAGAAGTTCGGCGGCGAAGCCGTGATTCCGGGCAACATCATCATTCGTCAGCGCGGCACGACGTGGCATCCCGGCACCAACGTCGGCATTGGCACGGATCACACGCTGTTTGCGCTCGAAGCTGGCGCAGTCACCTTCAACAAAAAAGCCAATGGCCGAACCTACGTATCGGTGAACCCGATGACGA